>NZ_JBVVOT010000022.1:0-120912 GCF_055807455.1 Bradyrhizobium sp. Kon58 | reverse complement strand
ACTTGCCCAAGACTGACTTGCCCAAGACTGACTTGCCCAAGACTGACTTGCCCAAGACTGACTTGCCCAAGACTGACATGTCAAAGACGGTCGCACCGGCGACGACCAAGGCGATTGCACCGAGCAAGGGCGGCCGGCCGTGGACGTTCTATGTTCTGGCGACGCTGTTCGGGTTCTATGTGATCGCGCTGTACGGCCCGATGTTCTGTATCTACGTCCTGTCGTTCCAGGATATCCGTGGCGGCCTCGTGTTCCCGATGAAGGGCCACTCGCTGCACTGGTTCGTCGATCTCTTCACCCAGGTGCGGACCGGCGACGTCAAGGGCTCGTTCGATCGCTCGATCAAGCTCGCCGTCATCGTCACTGTCATCACGGTGGTGGTTTCGTTCCTTGCCGGGCTCGGTTTTCGCAAGCGCTTTCGCGGCGACACGGTCGTGTTCTACATGATGATCGGCAGCCTGGTTGCTCCGGGTCTCGTGCTCGGCCTCGGCACCGGTCTGTTGTTCCAGGCGCTCGGGCTCAATGCGAGCTGGTACACCTCGGCGCTCGGCGCGCAATTGTCCTGGACGCTGCCGTTCGGCGTGCTCGTGATGTTCGCGGTGATGTCGCGCTTCAACCACGTCTGGGAGGAGGCGGCCTACGACCTTGGCGCCAGCCGCTGGCAGTCGATCCGGCTGGTGATGATCCCGGTGCTGGCGCCCGGCCTGGTCGCGGTCGCGCTGTTCGGCTTCACGCTCTCCTACGACGAGTTTGCGCGCAGCCTGCAGACCGCGGGCTCACTGAACACGCTGCCGCTGGAGATCTGGAGCATGACCTTGAATGTCACGTCCCCCTCGCTTTACGCGCTCGGCACGGTCACGACGATCGTCTCCTTCATCGTCATCGGCGCGAGCCTGGGCAGCATCGTGCTGATCCAGAAGAAACGCGGCAGCAGCACAAAGGGTTGAACTGGGAAATGAAGAGCGATCGCGGCGATATCGAACTGGCGGGCGTCTGCAAGAGCTTTGACGGCGTCAGCAATGTGGTCGACGGCGTCAACCTCAAGATCGCCGACGGCGCCTATTGCTGCTTCATCGGTCCGTCCGGCTGCGGCAAGACCACGATTCTGCGCATGATCGCCGGCCACGAGGACCCGACCGCCGGTGAGATCGTCATCGGCGGCCAGAACGTCATCGGGCTCGCGCCGGTGCAGCGGCGCACCGCGATGATGTTTCAGTCCTACGCGCTGTTCCCGCATCTCACCGTGCGCGACAACATCGCGTTCGCATTGCGCGTACGCGGCATGTCGAAAGCCGATCGCCTGCGCGCCGCGGATGCCATGATCGAGAAGGTGCGGCTGACGCAATTCGCCGACCGCCTGCCGGCGCAGCTCTCCGGCGGTCAGCAGCAGCGTGTGGCGCTGGCGCGCGCCGCGATCACCGAGCCGAGGGTGCTTTTGCTCGATGAGCCGCTCTCCGCCCTCGACGAGCAGCTCCGCGTGCAGATGCGCCAGGAGCTCAGGCGGATGCAGCAGGAGCTCGGCATTACCTTCATCCACGTCACCCATACCCAGCTCGAGGCGATCGCGCTCGCCGATCTGGTGGTGGTGATGGAGCAGGGCAGGATCAAGCAGGCGGGCGCGGCCCGCGACGTCTATGCCCATCCGCATGATCGTTACGTCGCCGAGTTCATGGGCGGGCAGAACGTGCTGTCGGGGCGGGTCGAGAAGGTCAACGGTTCGACCTTTACGCTCGCGCAAGCCGCGCCTGATGGCATCGAGGTCCCGCTTCAGGCGCGGTCCGCGGTCAGCGTCGGCGACAAGATCGATATCGCCGTACGCCGCGACGATGTCGCGCTGGTCCGACCGGGCAGGGAGCTGCCGCCGGGTTGCTCCAATTCGCTGCCGAGCCGCGTGCTCGCGATCGAATACCAGGGCTATTTCGTCAAGGTCATGCTGGACACCGTGCCGGACGACGCGTTCGTCGCCTATGTGCCGGAAAAGACCTTCTTCGCGGATCCGTTCACCGTTGGCGACGTCGTGATGGCCACATGGGCCACCGGCAGCGCGCTTCCACTCGCCTAAAGACCCGTCGCGCACAGGAGTATGATCGTGCAGATATCCTTCACACTCAACGGACGGCCGACCACTGTCGATGTCGAACCGGCGACGCTCGTCGCCGAGCTGCTGCGCGAGCAGCTCAACCTCACCGGCACCCATATCGGCTGCGACACCAGCCAGTGCGGCGCCTGCGTCGTGCATCTCGACGGCCTGCCGGTGAAGAGCTGCACGCTGCTGGCGCCCGCGCTCGACGGTGCGACGCTGCTCACCATTGAAGGGCTCCAGGGCGAACCGGGTTCGAACCGGCTACATCCGATGCAGGAAGCGTTTCGCGAGCATCACGGTCTGCAATGCGGCTTTTGCACGCCCGGCATGCTGATGACGGCGGTGGCGCTCGCGACCGAGAAGCCGGAGCTGACGGAAGCCGACGTCCGCCACGGCCTTGAAGGCAACATCTGCCGCTGCACCGGTTATCAGAACATCGTCGTCTCGGTGATAGCAGGCGCTGCCGCCATGAACGCCGCCAGGGGAGAGTGACCATGGGCAATGTGATCGGGATCGGCGCTTCACCCAAACGGAAAGAGGACCAGCGCTTCCTCACCGGCCGCGGCAATTACGTCTCCGACATCAAGCGTCCCGGCATGACGGCGGGCGTGTTCGTGCGCTCGCCGCACGGACACGCGATCCTGCGCGGCGTCGACAAGAGTGCGGCACTGGCATCGCCCGGCGTCATCGCGGTGCTGACCGGCGAGGATGCCGCCGCGGACAAGCTGGGATCGCTGCCCTGCGGCTGGGGTATCACGGACGCCAAGGGCGTGCCGATGAAGGAGCCGCCGTTCCCGATGCTGGCGCAGGGCAAGGTGCGCTTCGTCGGCGACATGGTGGCCTTCGTCGTCGCGGAGACGCCGGCGCAGGCTAGCGCTGCAGCCGAGCTGCTGACGGTCGATTACGAGGTGCTGCCCTCGGTGGTCGGCGTGCTCGAAGCCGTGCGACCCGGCGCGCCGCAATTGTTCGACGACGTTCCGAACAACATCTGTTGCGACTGGGAGCTTGGCGACAAGGCCGCGGTCGAGGCCGCGTTCCGGAAAGCGGCGCATGTCGCAAAGCTCAGCCTCGTCAACAACCGGCTGATCGGAAACCCGATGGAGCCGCGCGCGGCAATCGCCGAATACGAGCCCGGCACCGATCGCTTCACGTTGTGGACCACCAGCCAGTTCCCGCATGTCGTGCGCTTCCTGATGGGCGCGCTGGTGCTGAACATTCCGCAGCACAAATTGCGCGTGGTCGCGCCCGATGTCGGTGGCGGCTTTGGCGTCAAGCAGTTTCACTACGGCGAGGAGGCCGTGATCACCTGGGCCGCCAAGCGCGTGATGCGGCCGATCAAATGGGTTGCGAGCCGGTCGGAGGGGTATGTCTCCGATCGCCACGGCCGCGATCACGTCACCGAGGCCGAGCTCGCGCTGGATGAGACCGGAAAGTTTCTGGCCTTCCGTGTCAACACGCTCGCCAATATGGGCGGCTATCTCTCGACCTTCGGACCGAACATCCCGACCAATCTTTACGGACCGTTGCTCGGTGGCGTCTACACCACGCCGGCAATCTACTGCAACGTGAAGGTGGTCTTCACCAACACGGTTCCGGTCGACGCCTATCGCGGCGCGGGCCGACCCGAGGCGACCTTCGTGCTGGAGCGCATCGTCGACGTCGCAGCTAGCGAGATGGGCATCGACCGGGTCGAGATCCGCCGACGCAACATGATCCCGAAGGAGGCTTATCCGTATCAGACGCCGGTGCTGGTGCAGTACGATTCCGGCGATCCGATGGGATGTCTCGACGGCGCTCTTGTCGCGGCCGAGGTCAAGAACTTCGGTATCCGCAAGGCGGAGTCGGCGCGCAGAGGCAAATTCCGCGGGCTCGGCTACTCGACCTATGTCGAGGCCTGCGGCCTCGCGCCGTCGCGCTTCGCGGGACGATTGGGCGCGCGCGGCGGGCTCTATGAGAGCGCCACGGTGCGGGTGCATCCGACCGGCCAGGTCACGGTCATGATCGGCACGCACAATCACGGCCAGGGCCACGAGACGACGTTCGCGCAGATCGTCTCGGAAAAGCTCGGTGTCGCGTTTGACAATGTCGACATCGTGTTCGGCGATACCGACCGCGTGCAGTTCGGCATGGGCACCTATGGCTCGCGTTCGCTGGTGGTCGGCGGCGCGGCACTGTCGAAGGCGACGGACAAGGTGGTCGCGAAGGGCAAGAAGATCGCGGCGCATCTGCTTGAGGCGGCCGAAGTGGATATCCAGTTCGAGGCCGGAAAATTCTCGGTCGCAGGCACCGACCGCATGAAGACGTTCGAGGAGATCGCGGGCGCCGCCTACGTGCCGCACGATTATCCGCTCGAAGTGCTGGAGCCGGGACTGGAAGAGCAGGCTTATTATGATCCCGTCAACTTCACCTATCCCGGCGGCTGCCACATTGCCGAGGTCGAGATCGATCCGGAAACCGGCACAGTGACGCTTGTCAATTACACCGCGGTGGACGACGTCGGCACGGTCATCAACCCGATGATTGTCGAGGGCCAGTTGCATGGCGGCATCGTGCAGGGCGTCGGTCAGGCGCTGTACGAGAACGCGGTCTATGACGAGGGCTCGGGCCAGCTGCTGTCGGGCTCGCTGATGGACTATTGCATGCCGCGCGCCGATCACATGCCGATGATGAACATCGCGACCCATTCGACGCTGTGCACGCACACGCCGATGGGCGTGAAGGGCTGCGGCGAGGTCGGCACCATCGGTTCGCCGGCCGCGGTCATCAACGCGGTGGTCGACGCGCTGTCGCATCTCGGCGTCACCCATGTCGACATGCCGGCGACGCCGAACCGGATCTGGCGCCTGCTGCAAAACGCGTCGCTGCCGGTCGCTGCGGAATAGGGAGGATGACAATGAAGCCGTTTGCCTATCACCAACCGGACCGGATTCCCGACGCTGCCAAACTGCTGACCTCGATCGAGGACAGCAAGCTCGTCGCCGGCGGCATGACGCTGATCCCGACGCTGAAGCAGCGGCTCGCCAGTCCGCCTGCCCTAGTCGACCTGTCGAAGCTCGGACATCTGAAGGGCATCAGCGACGACGGCGCCACCATCACCATCGGTGCGATGACGCCACATGCGGTGGTAGCCGCCTCGAAGCTGGTGCAGGCGAAGATCCCCGGTCTCGCCGCGCTGGCGTCGATGATCGGCGATCCCGCCGTCCGCATCCGTGGCACTATCGGCGGCTCGGTCGCGAACAACGATCCGGCGGCCGACTATCCGGCAGGTGTGCTCGGATTGGGCGCGACCGTCGTCACCAGCACGCGCGAGATCGCGGCCGACGGGTTTTTCCGCGGCCTGTTCGAGACCGCGCTCGAACCTGGCGAGATCATCACGGCGATCCGCTTTCCGGTGCCGGTCAAGGCGGGCTACGCCAAGTTCAAGGCGCCAGCGTCGCGCTATGCACTGGTCGGCGTGTTCGTGGCGAAATTCGCCGATGGCGTTCGCGTGGCCGTGACCGGAGCGGGCTCCGGCGTATTCCGCGTTCCCCCGATGGAAGAAGCGCTGTCTCGAAGTTTCGATCCGTCCGCGATCGCGGCGATCAGGATCGACACCGACGGTCTCACCTCCGACATCCATGCCGAAGCCGACTACCGTGCGCATCTCGTCACGGTCATGGCCAAGCGCGCCGTCGACGCGGCGCTCAGCTAGCTCTTTAGGGTTGATGATGACTGATGGTTCCGGCCGAACGGCCTTCCCGCCGGCGCCGACTGGCCTTGGCTCGCTTTCCGCAACCGAGATCCTGGCCGGCTACCGCCGCAAGGCGTTCACTCCGCGCGATGTCGTCGACGACACCATTGCCGCGCTGGAGGTGACGAACAAGACCTGCAACGCGGTGGTGACGCCGATGTACGAGCAGGCGAGGGCGGAGGCCGATCGTCTCACCGGGGAGATGCGCGCCGGCGAGGCCAAGGGGCCGCTCGCCGGTATACCCGTGACGATCAAGGACCTGGTCTTTGTCGCGGGCGTGCCGGCCTATGGCGGCTCGCCGATGAACAAGGCCTTCGTGCCCGATGTCGACGCGGCGGTTGTCTCGGCGCTGAAGGAGGCGGGTGCAATCGTCACCTGCAAGACCACGACCTGCGAGTCCGGTTACAAGTTGACGGCGGACAGCCCGGTCACTGGCACCACGCGCAATCCCTGGAATCCCGGTCGCACCAGTGGCGGATCGAGCGGCGGCGCGGCGGCGGGCGTTGCCGCCGGCTGCGGTCCGATCGCGATCGGAACCGATGGCGTCGGCTCGATCCGCGTGCCCTCGTCCTTCTGCGGTGTGTTTGGCCTGAAGCCGACCTTTGGCCTGGTGCCCCGTTCGCCCGGCTTCTCGCCACCGTCCTGGGGCTCGCTCGCGCATACCGGGCCGATCGCACGCACGGTCGCGGATGCCGCGCTGATGCTGGAGATCATCGCTGCTTACGATCTGCGCGATCCCGCGAGCCTGCCGGTGCCGGCGCGGCGGTTCGACACGAAGGCCGCGCCGTTGAACGGCATTCGTATCGGCGCCAGCGTCGATCTCGGCTACGCCGCCGTCAGCGCCGATGTGCGCGCGGCGTTCGGCAAGGCGCTGGCCACTCTCGATGCCTGCGGCGCGCAGGTCACCATGGATGGTCCGGGCCTCGATCCCGGGATCCTCGAGCACACGCTGAAGCCGATCGCCTTCACCGAACAGGCGGCCGCGGTCTCAAGCAAGACCACAGCCGATCTCGCCAGCTCCGAAGCAGATTATCTTGACGTCATCAGTGCAGGCCGACGCTACAGCGGCACGGACTATATCGAAGCGGGGTATCGCCGCGGCCAAGCTCGCAGCGGCTTCCTGAAGCTTTTCGAGCGCGTCGATGCGCTGGTGACGCCGACCGTCGCGGTGACCGCGTTCGAAGCCGGCCGCATCGGCGTCGACACGATCGACGGCGGCAAGGTCGATCCGCATCTCGGCTGGTCGCCCTTCACCTGGCCGATCAACCTCGCCGGCCTACCGGCGGCGACGCTGCCCTGCGGCTTCGATCGCGATGGAATGCCGATCGGCTTGCAGATCGTCGCTCCCTGGCTCGACGAACCCACGATCTTCCGCATCGCCGCCGCGTTCGAGGCGGCGCAGCCCTGGGCAAACTTCTGGCCGTCACTGGCGCTCCGCGAAAGTCCCGCGCGCACGAAAGCGGCGCCTTAACCTCGCCCCGCTTGCGGGGAGAGGTCGGATTGCATCGGAGATGCAATCCGGGTGAGGGGGAGTTTCCGCGAAGGCAGCTGTCACCGAATGTGCGGAAGCAGCCCCTCACCCCAACCCTCTCCCCGTAAGAACGGGGCGAGGGAGCGCACCATCGCAGCGGGAACAGGCCCCCAGCTCAGGACAGCTCGATCGGATCGCCGCGGCCGCTGAGCTCTTCGTCGAGGCGCAGATAGTGCGCGAGATAGTCGTGCAAGGCGGTCGCCGCCTTCGAGGTTGCGCCGCTCGACTTGTAGAGCAGCAGCTCGATCTTCGGCAGCGGCGGCAGGCCCTCGTTCGGGC
This sequence comes from Bradyrhizobium sp. Kon58, assembly GCF_055807455.1. NCBI lineage: Bacteria > Pseudomonadati > Pseudomonadota > Alphaproteobacteria > Hyphomicrobiales > Nitrobacteraceae > Bradyrhizobium > Bradyrhizobium sp. Kon58. The sequence continues at coordinate 113,289 of NZ_JBVVOT010000022.1, read as the reverse complement.
CGATCTCGCGCATCGCCGGGACCAGCGCGCTGCGGCCGAGTACGGTCACGGCCATGCCGGCGAAGGCGGCGGCCTGTAGGCCGCCGACGCTTTCGCTGACGCAGGCGATGCGCCAGCGCAAATTCGCGCGTTCCAGCGTATCGATCGCGTAGTCGCGATAGATGTTGCCCGGCGGTAGCAATGCCAGCGGAATGGGCCGTTCCTGGTGTGCGGCGGACTGCTCGCCGGTCATCCAGACCAGTTGCTCGCGCCGTACCACCTGGCCGCCCGTAAAATCGTTCATGCGGGTGACGAGGGCGATGTCGACATCGCCGCGCTTGACGAGGCCCACCAGCGGCGTCGAGAGCGCGCAATTGAGCTCGACCTGGACGCGGGGGAAGGATTTTCGGAACACGCTGAGGATCTGCGGCAGCATGAAGGCGGCATAGAGGTCGGGCGTGCCGAGTACGACCTGACCCTCGATCTCCTGTGACGCCAGCTGCGAAATCAATTCGTCATGCAACCGCAGGATGGATTTGGCGTAGGTGAGAACCGTGGTGCCGTCCTCGCTCAGCGTCAGCCGGCGCCCGGCATGCTCGAACAATTGCTTGCCGGTGAGCTTCTCCAGCCGCTGCAATTGCAGGGTGATCGCCGGCTGGGTGCGGCCCAGCCGCCGCGCGGTCTCGGTGATGCTCCCGGTCTCGACCACGGAGATCAGCGACCGGAGCATGCGGATATCGAGGCTGATGAGGTTCATGCGGCGTCCATGTCGCCCAGAATTTATGCAAGTTCCATGCTAGGGCGAAAGGGAGCAGGCGGCCCGTTCTCGTCGATTAGAGCACGTGCCGGTCCAGCATTGCTGGCATACTGAATATTGATTATCAGGCGGCTCGGCGCGCATGATGCGCCCAACGAACATAAAGGGAGCACAAAACATGAAAGAGACATCAGCAACGCGACGAGAGCTGCTCGCAATTGCCGCGGCCGCAGGTGCTGCCTCAATCGCGGAAGTTGCGCCGGCTGCGGCGCAGGCCGGCCCGAAACCGATCTTTCCTGTGCCGATGGTCACCATTCCGATCGTCGGCGAGGCCCAGGTGTTTCAGGTCCGCCGCATCTACTGCATCGGGCGCAACTATGCGGCGCACGCGATCGAGCGCGGCTCGGACCCGAACCGCGAGCCGCCGTTCTTCTTCCAGAAGCCGACCGACGCAATCCAGAACGTCGCTGTGGGCGAGGTCGCCGATCATCCTTATCCGTCGCTGACCAAGAACTATCACCACGAGGTCGAGCTGGTCGCCGCGCTGAAGTCTGGCGGCTCCAACATCCCGGCCGAGAAGGCGCTCGACCATGTCTATGGCTACGCGCTCGGCCTCGACATGACCCGACGCGATCTCCAGAACGGCATGGCCGCGGAGAAGAAGCCATGGGAGATAGGCAAGAGCTTTGACCACGCCGCGGTGATCGGACCGATCCACCCGGCCAGCAAGACCGGTCATTTCGACAAGGGAGCCATTTCACTGGCGATCAACGGGACGGTGAAGCAGAGCTCGGATCTCAGCAAGATGATCTGGAGCGTGGCCGAGCAGATCGCAAAACTGTCGGAAGCGTTCGAGCTCAAGGCCGGCGACATCATCTATTCCGGCACGCCGGAGAATGTCGGCCCGGTGGTGAAGGGCGACGTGCTCTTGTGCAAGCTCGACGGCTTGCCGGACATGTCGATCAAGATCGTCTGATTGTTTTCGCCTCTCCCCGCGTGCGGGGAGAGGTCGGAATTTGCGCGAGCAAATTCGGGGTGAGGGGGACTCTCCGCGAGTTCAACTGCTACCGTGATCGTGGAGGCAGCCCCTCACCCCAACCCTCTCCCCGTAAGAACGGGGCGAGGGAGCGCACTGCCGGTAGGGCTATAGCTCGGGCGCAGTCGTCTTGGAGCTTTGCGGGGAGCACTCCATGATCTCCAGAACATTGACGGCTTGGCGCACAATCATGGTGAGGCTTGCGTCCTGATCTAGCTCTGGCCGAGGATCTTCATCGCGGCGCGAAGATGCGGTTTGTCGATCATCTGGCCGTCGAGGCGTAGCGTGCCTGAGTCCGGATTGTTCGCGAACGCCGCGATCACCTTCTCCGCCCAATTGCGCTCGGCCTCGGTCGGCTCGAACGCCGCGTTGACCACGTCGACGTGCTTGGGATGGATCAGCGCTTTCGCCGAAAAACCGTCACGCCGCGCCGCGCGCGTTTCCTGTTCGAGCCCCGCCAGATTGTCGATGTCGGTATAGACGGTGTCGATCGGCGCGACCTCGGCCGCGGCGGCGGCCATCAGGCAGAGATCGCGCGCCAAGCGATAAGGGCTGTGGAACACGCCGCCCGACGCCTTTTCGGTAGCGCCGAGCGAGGCCGAGAGATCCTCCGCGCCCCACATCAGGCCCGCGAGGCGAGGGGAGCAGCCCTTGTAGCTGCCGAGCCCGAAGATCGATCCTGCGGTTTCGGTCGCGACGCAGACGATGCGCGTTGCGCCGATGGCGATGCCAGCCGCAGCCTCAAAAGCTTGGAGCCAGGTCGCGACCTGTCGCACGTCGTCGCCACCCTGCGATTTCGGCAGCACGATGCCGTCGGGCTTGCCTGGAATCACCGCGGCGAGGTCAGCGAGCGTCATGCCGGTGTCGAGCGCGTTGACGCGGACATAGAGCTGACGGGGCTTGTTGCGGCCCTTGAGCATCGCCAGCGTCAACCCGCGCGCCTCCGGCTTCTTGTCGATGACGACGGAATCCTCGAGATCGATGATCAGCGCGTCGGCGTTGCCTTCGCTGGCCTTCTCGAATTTGCGCGGGGAGTCGCCCGGCACGAATAGCATCGAACGCATCAGACTGGCCTCTTGTGCATCATCGCCATGCGGCGGCATTTGCCGACGATCTCGTCGTTCTGGTTGAGAGCGTGATGCTCGAACTCGACGATGCCCGCTTTGGGGCGCGATTTGGATTCCCGCAACGAAAGCACCTTCGTCGTCGCCCGCAGCGTGTCGCCATGGAAGACCGGTTTCGGAAAAGTGACGTCGGTCATGCCGAGATTGGCAACGGTGGTGCTCATGGTCGTATCATAGACCGTCATGCCGATCATGATGCCAAGCGTGTAAAGGCTGTTGAAAATGCGCTGGCCGAACTCGGTCTGGGCCGCAAAATGTGCGTCGATGTGCAGCGGCTGCGGATTGAGCGTCAGCAGGCTGAACATGGTGTTGTCCATCTCTGTGACGGTCCGCGTCAGGGGATGCCTGAACTCCTGGCCCACGGAAAAGTCTTCGAAATAAAGTCCGGCCATCGCGGTTTCCTCCCTGCGAAATAACGGCGCGCCCGCATCCTCGCGCCGCATGACCCTATGCATGCTACACACAGTTGATAGGGAAATTCACGTATCTGTACCCTGTTTTTCAAGTTAAAGAACGCAAGCGAAGGCACGTTCGGGCGCAACAATCCGCCACGGCCTTCGCGTGGGGAACGCGACGAGGGGAGATTGCGCGGTCGCTTCTCCCAAGAAGGAGATCAGGAACATGGATTTCGCGCTCACCGCTCAGCAGGAAGCCATTCGCGACGCCGTCGCAAAGGTTTGCGAAGACTTTCCCGACGCTTATTGGCTGAAGAAGGATCACGACGGCGGCTTCCCGCACGACTTTCACAAGGCCATGGCGGACGCCGGCTGGCTCGGCATCTGCGTGCCGGAGGAATATGGCGGCTCCGGCCTCGGCATCACCGAGGCCGCGATCATGATGCGCGCCATCGCGGAATCCGGCGCCGGCATGTCCGGCGCATCCGCGGTGCACATCAACGTGTTCGGCCTCAATCCCGTGGTCGTGTTCGGCACCGAGGAACAGCGCAAGCGCATGCTGCCACCGATGGTCGAGGGCCGCGAGAAGGCGTGCTTTGCCGTCACCGAGCCCAACACCGGCCTCAACACCACCCAGCTCAAGACCCGCGCGGTGGCCAAGAACGACCGCTACATCGTCAACGGCCAGAAGGTGTGGATCTCGACCGCGCAGGTCGCGCACAAGATCCTGCTGCTGGCGCGCACCACGCCGCTGGAGGACGTGCGCTCGCCGACGCATGGGCTGAGCCTGTTCTATACGGACTTCGATCGCAACAGAATCAAGGTCCACGAGATCGAGAAGATGGGCCGCAAGGTCGTCGATTCCAACGAGCTGTTCTTCGAGGACTTTGAAATCCCGATGGAGGATCGCATCGGCGAAGAAGGCAAAGGCTTCCAGTACATTCTCGAAGGCATGAACCCGGAGCGCATTCTGATCGCAGCGGAAGCCGTCGGCCTCGGCAAGCTCGCGTTGTCGCGCGCGACCGAATACGCCAAGACCCGCGTGGTGTTCAACCGGCCGATCGGCAAGAACCAGGGCATTCAGCATCCGCTGGCCGTCAACTGGGTCGAGCTCGAGGCGGCCTGGTTGATGGTGATGTCGGCGGCCTGGCAATACGACAAGGGCATGCCTTGCGGCGGCGCCGCCAATGCCGCGAAATACATCGCGGGTGAGGCCGGATATCATGCCTGCGAGCAGGCGGTGATGACCCATGGCGGCTTCGGCTATGCCAAGGAGTTCCACGTCGAGCGTTACTTGCGCGAAGTTCTGATCCCGCGCATCGCGCCGGTCAGCCCGCAGCTTGCGCTCAGCTTCATTGCGGAAAAGGTGCTGGGGCTGGCGAAGTCGTACTAGCTGATGCGCGACCTTTTGGCCGGGACGAGTTCGCGCGCTATCCCAGTGGCCGTGCTTATTCCGCGGCGATCCGCTCCATCGCCATGGCCCGAAGCCGGGCGCGCTGGATCTTGACGCCGTTGGCGCTGTCGGTGACGGGGAAGGCCTCCACGACATAGATCCGCGCCGGGACCTTGTAGCCGGCGAGCCGCTCGCGGAGGCGCGCGGTCAACGCGTCCTGCCGCGGCGGCTCGTGGTGGGGGTCCTGGGCGGGGATCACGAAAGCAACGCAGCGGGCGTTTCCCTTCAGATCGACCGCGACGACCTGAGCGTCGGCCACGCCAGCGCACGATTTGAGCTCGTCCTCGATCTCGCCGGGCGCGACGAGGAAGCCGCCGAGCCGCATGGCGTCGCCCGCGCGGGTTTCGTAGACGAAGGAGCCGTCGCCGCGCAGCCGGCCGATATCGCCGGTGCGGAAGAAGCCGTCCGCGGTGATCGTGTCGCGCGTCGCGTCGGGATTGTTGTAGTAGCCGAGGAAGCGCGACGGCGCATGGATCTCGATCTCGCCGGAGACGCCGCGAGCCGCGAGTTCGCCGGTCTCGGTGTCGCGCACACGGACCTTGGCCTCCGGGGACATTGGCCAGCCGCCGCCCTCGATGCGATCGGCGAAGCCATCACTCGAGCGTGCGATCGAGAACAGGGCCTGCGCTTCGCTCGAACCATAGAGGCCGTGCAACGGCATGCCGCGCGCCTCGGCCTCCGCGGCAAGCTCGCGCCAGCCGGGCTGGAACGCGGCAAATCCGCAGACTTCGAGATGCGGAAACGGATGCGGCGCCTCGGTGAGGGCGAGGATGCGGCGGAACATTTCATCCGAGCCAAAGGCGTGCGTGATCCTGCACTCGCGGAGAATCTTCAGCGCCGGCGCCGCCTCGAAGGCATCGAGCACATGGACGGTCGCGCCCGCTGCGATGAAGCCGAGCAGGCTCGTCATGCCAAAAGTGCCGCAGAACGGCAGCATGGCCAGCAGTGCATGGCGCTGGGGCGAAAGTTTGAGCGCCTTGGCGACGGAGGCGGCGTGCGTGGCCAGCGTTCGCTGCGAATGCGCGACGAGTTTTGGTCCTTTGGTCGTGCCTGACGTCGTGTAGAGCAGAACCGGCAGATCGAAATCATCCTGAGCCGGCGGGGCAGGCGGATAGCGCTTGTCGAAGGCGTCGAAGCGCACGCACGGCCAATGTGTCGGAATCGCATCCGCGCCGACCACCGCGAGCTCTCGCAGCGCAGGCACCTCGTCCTTCGCAACGTCGGCGAGAATAGCTGCAAAGTCGATCGAGCGGAACGCGGCTTCGACCACCATCAGCCTAGCGCCGGACAGCTTCAGGAGATGCGCGACCTCCGCGCTGCGGTAGCGTGTATTGACGGCGGCGACGATTGCCCCAAGCCGGGCGGCGGCGAACAGCAGCGCGATCCATTCGATCCGGTTGACCAGCCAGACCGCGACGACGTCGCCCTTACCGACACCGTACGCGGCAAGCCAGGCGGCGGTCTGCTCGATCTTTTCCGAGAATTCCGCGCGCGAGACCGGCGTGCCATCGAACACGAAGGCCGGATAGGCCGCCTCGGTCCGGATCAGCGATTGCAGCGAAAATTCATTGGCGCTCATGGCAACCGGACTAACCCGACCGCGCGAACCTTTCTACTTGGTGCCGAACATCCGGTCGCCGGCGTCGCCCAGCCCCGGCACGATATAGCCGTGGTCGTTGAGCCGCTCGTCGATCGCGGCGGTCCAGACCGGCACGTCGGGATGCTCGCTCTGGAACTGCGCGATGCCTTCAGGCGCCGCCAGAAGGCAGACGAAGCGGATGTCGCGGGCGCCGCGCGCCTTCAGCAGCGAGGCGCCGGCGCAGGCCGAGTTGCCGGTCGCCAGCATAGGGTCCATCAGGATCACGGTGCGGTCCGACAGGTCCTGCGGCGCCTTGAAGTAATACTCCACCGCCTGCAACGTCTCAGGATCGCGGTAGAGCCCGATATGAGCGATGCGCGCCGAGGGCATCAGCGCCAGCATGCCATCGAGGAAGCCGACGCCGGCGCGCAGGATCGGCGCCAGCGTGAGCTTCTTGCCGGCGATCTTGGGCGCCCGCATCGGCGCAATCGGCGTCTCGATCTCGACCAGCTCCAGCGGCAGGTCGCGCGTCACCTCGTAGCCGAGCAGCATCCCGATCTCGTTCAGGATCTCGCGAAAGCTCTTGGTCGAGCGGTCCTTCTCCCGCATCAGGGAGAGCTTGTGCTGGACCAGGGGATGGGCGACGACGTTGACGTTGCTGATGCTCATGAAACCGATCTACACGGTTCCGTGAAATTTCGCCAGATCGGCCGGGTATTTTCCGCGGGATACGTGGCCTCAGGCGGGCATCGCGACCGCGCTGTGCGCCCGGCTGCTTGCCTCGTAGGCAGCCATGGTCAATTGGCGGTCGATCGCCGCGCGGAAATCCTAGACCCCGAGCCCGCGCGCGACGAGCGTGATCACGATCGTTAGGATCGCGCCCCAGACCAGACTCAACGTCATGGTCAGGATCGTCGTGGTGACCGCGTGCTCGAGATTTCCCTTGAGGAGGTGCACGTTACCTGTCCGGGGCAGGCGCAGCGCCGATGCGCGTGCCGAGCAGCAACGCACCCAGCAATGCGACCAGGATGGCGATCTTGAGCTCGATCACGGCCACAGCCTTGCCGCCACGCGCGCAAGAATCTGCCTGGCTCGCTGCGCCAGCACGATCAGGAAATTGCCGCGGTTCTCGACGTCGAGTTCGAAGGTGTCGGTGGGGAACACCAGGGCGCAGTGCGCCGGTGCGCTCTGACGGTTGGCAAAATCCACCGCCGAGCTCTTGAACAGGAACAGACCGCCGACACGTTCATTCGCTTCGCGCGCGACCCAGAGGCCGGCGCTGTTGCGCCCAATGAAGAAGGCGGGAATGGCGGTGCTGACGACATCCGGATCGAGCGGCCTGAGCGTTGCCGCCTGTTTGATGTGAGCTCCGCGACGGGAAGTCTGAAGGCTAATTGCGGCCATGGCGGCCTCTTCACACATCTGCAAGGTCATGATGGTCTCCATGCCGGTCAGACGTGCATGTGCCAGACATAGATTGCGGTCCTCAGTGCGATCAGCGCAGTGAGCACGCTACCCATCGAGAGCAGCGTGAGCGCGCCGAGGACGAGGCGCTTGAGCTGGGCTTTGCGCGCGGTCGAGATCCCCGACGGGCGATCGGCCTCACCGAAGGGCCGGTCAAGGCTATGTGTCAGCATCGACATCTTGAAAGTCCTTGTCTGTGGATCGGCTAGACGGCCGCTCCAATCTGCCTCTCATGATGACCACCGCAGCGTAAGATTGCGAGATGACCGCCGGGGCCGCCGCATAGGAATGTCATAAAGACGCCGGCGGTCGCACCTTGGCTGCATGCGATATCCGCAACGCTACGCGAGGCGTCAGGCCCCGACGCTGTCGGTCAGCTCCTCGTCGGCGAGCGCCGCGAAGGCGCGTACCACCTCCCGCTGCGCGGCCGCGTCCAGCGGCACGATCGGCAGCCTTGTGGCCGGCGACATCAGACCCAGCACGCTCAGTGCGCTCTTGAGCGCCGCCGGGCTGTCCTTGGCGAGGCAGGCGATGAGCGGGATCAGGCGCTTGTGCAGGTAGCGGGCGGATTGCAGGCGGCCTTGCCTGACCTGGGAAAAGATCGTTCGGCACAGACCCGGCGCGATGTTGGCGACCTCCGAGATCGCGCCGTCGCCGCCGCTTGCGATATAGCCTAAGGCGGTGACGTCGTCGCCGGAGAGCAGGCGAAAGCCTGATGGCAGCAGCCGGGCGAGGCGCATCGGGCGGGTGATGTCACCGCTTGCGTCGCGCAGGCCCACGAACTGACGGGATTCGACGAGGCGCAGAAGCGTCTCGTCGGCGAGTGGGCGCAGCGTACGGGAGGGAATGTCGTGCAGGATCAAGGACAAACCGGTCGCACCGGCAATGGCGCGGAAGTGCGCGAGCATCCCGTCCTGCATCGGCTTGTTGTAGGCCGGCACCACAGCCATCATGGCATCGGCGCCGGCGGCCTCGGCGCGGCGGGCAAGTTCGATGGCATGGCCGGTCGAATTCGACAGCGCGCCGGCGATGATCCGCACGCGGCCGCGAGCGACATCGACCGCGGTGCGAATCACGAGCTCCTGCTCGGCCGGCGAGAGCGTTGGTGCCTCGCCGGCGGTCTCGCAGACCACGATGGCGGGGACGCCCGCCGCGACTTGGCGCTCGCAGAGCGCTGCGAACGCCTTGAGATCGATGGCGTCAGCCGCGTCGAACGGCGTCGGCAGATCCGGAATGAAGCCGGTGAACCAGGCAGAGGGAGGAATGAACATGGCTTCCCGCGGAAAAGCGCCGGCTCAGGCGGCGCGCTGCGAGACGATGGTGTTAGGGTTCTTGCCCATGTCGAGCTCGATCTCGCGCGGCAGCTCGACGACGGTTTCCGGATGCTGTCCGTTCTCGAACAGCGCATATTTGACGGCCTGGGCGCGGCTGACGAACAGGCCGCCGTAGAGGCCATCCTGCTCCTGCGCGATCCACTGGCCGCGACTGTTCCTGCCAATGAAGACGATGGTGGAAGGCGCGCTGCACGAGGGAGGTTCGACGAGTTTCACGGATGTATTCCTTCTGAACAACGCCGGCGCGGGAGGCATGTCCCTGCCTGCGCGCTCAATATCCTGTCTTGCGAATATGATTTCGAGGGCGCCTGCGCGGCGATCTCATAGGAAGGTCATAAAGGCGGTCGCTCAGGCCACATCATTGGCGATGTGGACCAGCGCGAACAATGCGCCGAAGGCGACAGCTTCGTCCCAATGATTGAGGGCAGGGCTGAACAGCGGTTCGCGCCTGACGAGGCCGGCGAGCGCGCATAGGATGATCGACGTCCAGAGCAGGACGGCGAGGCTTCGGCCAAAACCGACGCTGCCGAATGCGGCAAAGACAACGAGCAGCACAACGCGAACGGCGAAGCGTGCGATCACGCGCGCCGGGCTCAGCGTGTGCGACATGTCGGGGGCTTGCGACACGGCGTGAATCCGTCAGGCCGCTAGCCGAAATTGTCGCAGGCGAGCGGTTCGTAAAGCGGATCCAGTGCAGGACGAACGGAGGGAACGCTCGGCCGCGACGCTTCCGCGGCGAGTGCCTGGACCTCGACGAACGCCGACAGCAGGGCGACCGCGAGGTCGCTATGGCATCCTTCGATCGCGGCGTCCAGCCAGTCCGGTAATTCGCGCTCCCGCGAGAGCGCGCAGTGCCATTCGCCCTCGTCATAGGCGAGGCGGCGGACCTGCCACATCGGCAGCTCGAGCTCCATCAATGCCAGCGCCGCATCGGCCCAGGCCTCGGCATCGATCAGGCGCATGATACGTGCCGTGCGCTCGCTTCGGCCGAGTGAAGGGAAGCGCCGGCAGGCCTTGTCGATGATCTCGAGCATCAACGGTTGCGTCATCACCTGCGCATTGCGCAAGCGGTCGCCAAGTGACGGGGGATCGTAATGTCGGAGAGCGGCGGTGGTCATGTCAGGCCTCCTGGAGGTGGCGTCGGTCAGTCGGCCGGCGTCTCCAAGATGGCCAAAGCGGCATTTGAAAACGAGATGGGGAAGGGGCGGCAGATATAGGGATTTCATAAGTGTGGGATGGGGCGGTGGCACGCCATTCTCCGCCGTCGTCCCGGCCCCGTGCGCAATTGCGAACTAGGCCGGGACGACGATGTGATGTGCCTCGCGAGCGTTGTCCGACCACGCCGTCAGCCCCGGCCTTTTATGAGATTCCTATAACTTCACCATGGCCCTCGTCTCGAAAACCTATGCCCGTGGTGGCACTTCAGCACGGTCAAAAGTCCTGGTTGGCGTTGTGGAAATGGACTGCGCTTCCTCCCACTCACTCACCAGGTCTCCCGAGAAATGTTGCACCGAAGCCAAGGGCGCAACGAGGAGTATCTCCATGATGGACATTCTGATGCTGGCGCTGGGCTTCGGCTTCTTCGCCCTTGCGATCGGCTACACCTACGCCTGCGAACGGCTCTGAGGGAGCGGACCATGATCTTCGATTATTCGCTCGCCGGCGTCGTCTCGCTCGGCCTCCTGTTCTACCTCACTTACGCGCTGCTGCGGCCCGAGCGATTCTGACCGTGCTCCTGCTTCTCAAACTGCTGCTGGCGGACGCCGCGCTCGTCGCCTGCCTGCTTGCACTGCTCCTGCCGCTCCTGCGCAGGGCACAAGTCCTAAAGGGTTAAATCCATGACCGTGATCGGTTGGCTCCAGATCATTCTCTTTTGCGTCATTATCGTCGCGCTCGCAAAACCGCTCGGCTGGTACATGACGCGCGTGTTCAACGGCGAGCGAACCTTCCTGTCGCCGGTGCTGCGTCCGATCGAGGCCGGCATCTACTGGTTCTCCGGCGTCGACGAGAAGCGCGAGCAGCATTGGCTGACCTATACGGTCGCCATGCTGTTGTTCCACGTCGGCGGCTTCCTCATCATCTACGGCGTGATGCGGCTTCAGGATGTATTGCCGTTCAATCCAGCCGGGCAGTCGGCGGTCGCCGCCGACTTGTCCTTTAACACCGCGATCTCCTTCATCACCAACACCAACTGGCAGAACTACGGCGGCGAGAGCACGATCTCCTATCTCGTGCAGATGCTCGGCCTGACGCACCAGAACTTCCTGTCCGCGGCGACCGGCATCGCGCTCGCGGTGGCGCTGATCCGCGGCTTCTCGCGCGCGTCGGCGCGCACCGTCGGGAATTTCTGGGTCGATGTCACCCGCTGCACATTGTACGTTCTGCTGCCGATCTGCATCGTGTACACGCTGTTTCTCGTCTCGCAAGGCATACCGCAGACGCTCGGTGACTATGTCGAGGCCACCACGCTCGAGGGTGCCAAGCAGACCATCGCGGTCGGTCCGGTCGCCTCGCAGGTCGCGATCAAGATGCTCGGCACCAACGGCGGCGGCTTCTTCAACGCCAACGCGGCGCATCCGTTCGAGAATCCGACTGCGCTGTCGAACTTCATTCAGATGTTGTCGATCTTCGCACTTGGAGCGGCGCTCACAAACGTGTTCGGCCGCATGGTCGGCAACCAGCGCCAGGGCTGGGCAATCTTGTCCGTGATGGGTGTGCTGTTCGTCGCCGGTGTCGCCGTCACCTACTGGGCCGAAGCCAGCGGCACCTCGACCCTGCATGCACTCGGCCTGACCGGCGGCAACATGGAAGGCAAGGAGGTTCGCTTCGGCATCGTCGCGTCCTCCCTGTTCGCCGTGATCACGACGGCCGCCTCCTGCGGCGCCGTCAACGCCATGCATGACAGCTTCACCGCGCTCGGCGGCATGATTCCGCTGATCAACATCGAGCTCGGCGAAATCATCGTCGGCGGCGTCGGCGCCGGCATGTACGGCATGCTGCTGTTCGTCATCCTCGCGATCTTCGTGGCGGGCCTGATGGTCGGTCGCACGCCGGAATATGTCGGCAAGAAGATCGAAGCGCGCGAGGTCAAGATGGCAATGCTGGCCATCCTGGTGCTGCCGCTGATGATCCTCGGCTGGACGGCCGTCGGCGTGGTCTATCCGGCGGCGGTCGCCTCGATGGCGAATGCCGGGCCACATGGCTTCACCGAGGTGCTCTACGCCTTCACCTCGGCGACCGGCAACAACGGCTCGGCCTTCGCGGGCCTCACCGGCAACACCTTCTTCTACAATGTCACGCTTGCAAGCGCGATGTTCGTCGGCCGCTTCTTCATGATCATCCCGGCGATGGCGATTGCGGGGTCGCTCGCCGCCAAGAAATCGATTCCGCAGTCCGCGGGCACCCTCCCGACCACGGGCGGGCTGTTCGTCGGCCTGGTCGTCGGCGTGATCCTGATCATCGGCGGCCTCACCTTCTTCCCGGCGCTCGCCCTCGGCCCGATCGTCGAGCATCTCGCGATGAACGCCGGCCAAATCTTCTGACCAGCAAGTGTTCTGAACAACTAGTGTTCTGATCGACCGCCTTCTGATTGTTTGGAGTGACCTCCATGGATACCATGAAACTGCAAAAACGCGCGTCCGTCTCGGCGATGCTCGATCCCAAGATCGTCGTGCCTGCGATCCGCGCGTCCTTCATCAAGCTCGATCCGCGCTTGATGATCAAGAATCCAGTGATGTTCGTGGTCGAGATCGTGGCTGCGCTCACCACCGTGATCTTCCTGCGCGACCTCGTCACAGGCGGCGCGAATCTCGGCTTTACCTTCCAGATCATCGTCTGGCTCTGGTTCACGGTGCTGTTTGCCAATCTTGCCGAAGCCGTGGCCGAAGGCCGCGGCAAGGCACAAGCGGAATCGCTGCGCAAGACCCGCACCGAGAGCCAGGCCAAGCTGCTGACCGGCGCCGGCCTGGCCTTCAATCTCGTGCCGGGCACCGGCCTCAAGGTTGGTGACATTGTGCTGGTCGAGGCCGGCGATACCATTCCCTCCGATGGCGAGGTGATCGAGGGCGTCGCATCCGTCAACGAGGCCGCCATCACCGGCGAGTCCGCACCCGTGATCCGCGAATCCGGCGGCGACCGTTCGGCGGTGACCGGCGGCACCCAGGTGCTGTCCGACTGGATCCGCGTGCGGATCACGGCAGCTCAAGGCTCGACCTTCATCGACCGCATGATCAAACTGGTCGAGGGCGCCGAGCGGGCGAAGACGCCGAACGAGATCGCGCTCAACATCCTGCTGGCCGGCCTCACCATCATCTTCGTGTTCGCCACCGTCACCATCCCGAGCTATGCGGCCTATGCCGGCGGCTCGATCTCGGTGGTTGTGCTGGTCGCGCTGTTCGTGACGCTGATCCCGACCACGATTGGCGCACTGCTGTCGGCGATCGGCATCGCCGGCATGGACCGTCTGGTCCGCTTCAACGTGCTGGCGATGTCTGGCCGTGCCGTCGAGGCCGCGGGAGACGTCGATACGCTGCTGCTCGACAAGACCGGAACGATCACGCTCGGCAACCGCCAGGCGACCTCCTTCCGCCCGGTGCGCGGGGTCACCGAGCAGGAGCTCGCGGACGCGGCCCAGCTCGCCTCGCTCGCCGACGAGACTCCGGAGGGCCGTTCGATCGTGGTGCTGGCCAAGGACAAATACGGCATCCGTGGTCGCGACATGGCCGAGTTGGGAGCTACCTTCATCCCATTCACCGCGCAGACCCGCATGAGCGGCGTCGATGCCGGCGGCTCGTCGGTGCGCAAGGGCGCGGTCGATGCGATCCTCAATTATGTCGGCGGCGGTGCGCCGCTGGTGGTCGCTTCCGGCAACACGGCTCGTTCCATCCAGCCCGCCGGGCTCTCGGACATCGGCCGCGAGATCCAGACCATTGCCGACGACATATCGAAGGCCGGCGGCACGCCGCTGGCGGTCGCCAGGGACGGCAAGCTGCTCGGCGTCATCCAGCTCAAGGACATCGTCAAGGGCGGCATCCGCGAGCGTTTTGCCGAGCTGCGGCGCATGGGTATCCGCACCGTCATGATTACTGGCGACAATCCGATGACGGCCGCGGCGATCGCAGCGGAAGCCGGCGTCGACGACTTCCTGGCGCAGGCAACTCCCGAGGACAAGCTCAAGCTGATCCGCGACGAGCAGGCCAAGGGCAAGCTGGTAGCCATGTGCGGCGACGGCACCAACGACGCGCCAGCGCTGGCGCAGGCAGACGTCGGTGTCGCCATGAACACCGGCACGCAGGCGGCTCGCGAGGCCGGCAACATGGTCGACCTCGACTCCAACCCGACCAAGCTGATCGAGGTGGTCGAGATTGGCAAGCAGCTCCTGATGACGCGCGGCGCGCTGACCACATTCTCGATCGCCAACGACGTCGCGAAATATTTCGCGATCATCCCGGCGATGTTCCTGGCGTTCTACCCCCAGCTCAACGTGCTCAACATCATGAACCTGTCGAGCCCGCAGAGCGCCATCCTGTCGGCGATCATCTTCAACGCGCTTGTTATCATCGCGCTGATCCCGCTGGCGCTGAAGGGCGTCGCCTATCGCGCGGTCGGGGCCGGCGCACTGCTCCGGCGCAACCTGCTGATCTACGGCCTCGGCGGCATCGTCATTCCCTTCATCGGCATCAAGGCGATCGACCTCGTCGTCGTTGCCTTGCACCTGGCCTGACCCCGTCATTGCGAGGAGCGAAGCGACGAAGCAATCCAGACTGCCTCCGCGGAAAGACCCTGGATTGCTTCGCTTCGCTCGCAATGACGAAATAACTGGAGACCTAACATGCTCAGAGAAATCCGCCCCGCCATCGTCCTGCTGCTGGTGCTCACCGCCATCACCGGACTTGCCTATCCGCTCGCGATGACCGCTATTGCCGGCGCGATCTTCCCGGCGCAGGCGCAGGGCAGCCTGATCGAGAAGGACGGCAAGGTGGTCGGCTCCGCCCTGATCGGGCAGGAGTTCAAGGACGACAAATATTTCCACGGCCGTCCCTCGGCGACGGTGGCGCCCGATCCGAACGATTCGACCAAGACGGTATCGATGCCCTACAACGCCGCCAATTCGGGCGGCTCCAATCTCGGCCCGACCAGCAAGGCGCTGGCGGACCGGCTGAAGGAAGACGTGGACAAGCTCAGGGGCGAGAACCCGAATGCCGCCGTGCCGGTCGACCTCGTGACGACGTCGGCCAGCGGCCTCGATCCGGATATCTCGCCGGAAGCGGCGGAATTCCAGGTGCCGCGCGTCGCGAAGGCGCGAAACGTGCCGGTGGATCAGGTCAAGCAAATGGTGGCTTCCAACATCGAGGGCCGCCTGCTCGGCCTGATCGGCGAGCCCCGGGTCAACGTGCTGGCTCTGAACCTCGCGCTCGATCGTGCCACGAAGTAGTCTAGGCTAGGTCCGCGCCGATGATTATATTGATCTGATGGTCCGAGAGCGCCGCGATCCCGAACAACGTCCTTCGCCCGAGGCGCTGCTGGAGGCCGCGCGCCGGGAGGAGGGCGTGAGCGGCAAGCTGAAAATCTTCGTCGGCGCCGCTCCCGGCGTCGGCAAGACCTACGAGATGCTGCAAAGCGCCCACGCCAAGCGCAAGGCCGGCATCGACGTCGTGGTCGGCTTCGTCGAGACCCATGGCCGCGCCGAGACCGAGGCGCTGGTGCGCGGGCTGGAAGTGATCCCGCGCAAGAAGCTCGATTACCGCGGCCAGGTTGTCGAGGAGATGGACCTCGACGCCGTGATCGCGCGCCGGCCGAAAATCGCGCTGGTCGACGAGCTCGCCCACACCAATGCTCCCCTTTGCCGCCATCCGAAACGCTATCTCGATGTCGAGGAGCTGCTGTCCCACGGCATCGACGTCTATACCGCCGTCAATATCCAGCACATCGAGAGCCTGAACGACGTCGTCGCGCAGATCACCCATGTTCGGGTGCGGGAGACCGTGCCGGATTCGGTGTTCGACCGCGCAGACGCCATCGAGCTGATCGACCTCACGCCCGACGACCTGATCCAGCGGCTGAAAGAGGGCAAGGTCTATGTCCCCAGGCAGGCCGAGCGGGCGCTGGAGCATTATTTCTCGCCGGGCAACCTGACCGCGCTGCGCGAACTCGCGCTGCGGCGCACGGCCGAACGGGTCGACGAGCAGCTGCTCACCCACATGCAGGCGAACGCGATCGCCGGTCCCTGGGCCGCAGGCGAGCGCATCCTCGTCTGCGTCAGCGAAGATCCGCGCGCGGCCAGTCTCGTGCGCTACACCAAGCGGCTGGCCGACCGGCTGCACGCGCCGTTCATCGCGGTCTCGATCGAGACGCGGCGATTCCTGCAAATGTCAGATGAGGAGCGCGACCGGCTGGCCGATACGCTGCGGCTCGCGGAATCGCTTGGCGGGGAGGCGCTGACGATCCCGGGCGTCGGCCGCCGCCTCGCCGACGACGTCGTCAACTTCGCGCAGGGCAACAACGTCACCCAGATCGTGATCGGCAAGTCGACGCGCTCGCTCTGGTTCGAGATGACGCGCGGCTCCGTCGTGCACGATCTGGTGCGCCGCGCTGGCAATATCAGCGTGCATGTCATTCCTGGCGACGAACTCACGAGCGAGCCGGCGCCGAAGACAGCGGTGCAGACCGCAACGCGATCGGACCCGCTCGATGCGCGGCCCTATCTGAAGGCACTCGGGATCACCGCGCTTGGCCTCGCTGCCGCCGTGGCGATCAAGCCGTATTTCGGCATCGAGAACGTCGACCTGATGTTTCTGACCGCCGTGGTGACGGTTGCCGTGCGCTATGGATTGTGGCCGTCGCTGCTTGCGAGTCTCGCGGCATCGCTCGCCTACAATTTCTTCTTCCTGCCGCCGGTCTATACCTTCACCATCACCGATCCGACCAATGTCGCGGCATTCTTTTTCTTCATGCTGATTGCGTTCGTGGTGTCGAACGTCGCGGGACGGGTCCGAACCCAGGCCGATGCTGCAATCGGCCGCATCCGAACCACCGAGCAGCTCTATGCTTTCAGCCGCAAGCTCGCCGGCACAGGCACGCTCGACGACGTGCTGTGGGCGACCGCCTACCAGATTGCGCTGATGCTGAAAGTCCGCGTGGTGCTGCTGTTGCCGGACGAAGGTCTGCTCACGGTGAAGTCGGGCTATCCCCCCGAGGACGATCTCGATCAGGCCGACCTTGCCGCTGCCAACTGGGCCTGGAGCAATGACCGGCCTGCAGGCCGCGGCTCGGATACGCTGCCGGGTGCAAAACGGCTGTTCCTGCCGATGCGCACCGGGCGCGGCCCGATTGGCGTCATCGGCATCGACAACGACCGCACCGGTCCCTTGCTGACGCCGGACCAGCGCCGGCTGCTCGACGCGCTGGTTGACCAGGGCGCGCTGGCGATCGAGCGCGTGCTGCTGGTCGAGGACGTCGATCGCGTCAAGCGCTCCGTCGAATCCGAGCGGCTGCGTTCCGCATTGTTGACGTCGATTTCACACGACCTGAAGACGCCGCTCGCATCCGTGCTGGGTGCGGCCTCGACCATGCGCGATCTCGCCAGCGCGCTCTCCGACACCGAGAAGCGCGACCTGCTCGCCACCGTGATCGACGAATCCGAACGGCTCAACCGCTTCATTGCCAATCTGCTCGACATGACCAAGCTCGAATCCGGCGCCATCGTGCCCAACGCTGCGTTGCACGATCTCGGAGAGATCGTCGGCAGCGCGCTCCGGCGGGCAGCCAAGATCCTCACCGCCCACAAGGTGGAGCTGGAGTTGGCCGCAGACCTTCCCATGCTCCAGCTCGATGCGGTGCTGTTCGAGCAGGTGCTGTTCAACCTGCTCGACAACGCCGCCAAATATTCGCCGCCGCACGCGACGGTCTCTATCCGCAGCCGCCGCGACAGCGATCATGTGGTGCTCCAGATTGCCGACGAGGGCGATGGCATTCCGTCCGAGGAGCTCGAGAGCGTGTTCGACAAGTTTTATCGCGCGCAGAAGGGCGACCATGTCCGTCCCGGCACCGGGCTCGGGCTCGCCATCTCCCGCGGCTTCGTCGAGGCGATGCGTGGCACGATCTCGGCCGCGAACCGCAGCGACCGGCGCGGCGCGGTTCTGACCATCCGTCTGCCCATTCCGGCCCGGACGCACGCATTGGATACCGCCGCATGAGCGCTGCCCCGATCAAGGTGCTGGTCATCGACGACGAGCCGCCGATCCGAAAGTTGCTGCGGATGGGGCTCTCGACGCAAGGCTATGAGATCCTGGAGGCGTCGAACGGCAAGACCGCGCTGGAGAAGCTCAGCGAGGATCCCGCGCTGATCATCCTCGATCTCGGCCTGCCCGATATCCAGGGCCATGAGTTGTTGCGTACCATCCGCGCCCGCAACGAAGCTGTGCCGATCGTGGTGCTGTCGAGCCGTGGCGACGAGGCCGGCAAGGTGGAGGCGCTCGATCTCGGGGCCGACGATTACCTGACAAAGCCGTTCGGCATGGACGAGCTGCTGGCGCGCCTGCGCGCCGCGCTGCGGCACCAGCTTCAGATCCAGGGCGAACGGCCGGTGTTTCGTGCCGGCGATCTTTCGGTCGATCTGGTGCGCCGGATCGTCAAGGTCGGAGAGCGCGACGTCAAACTGTCGCCGAAGGAATATGACCTCCTGCGTGTGCTGGTGCAGCACGCCGGCAAGGTGCTCACTCACCGCTTTCTGCTGAGGGAGCTCTGGGACGAATTGACCGACGCGCAATATCTACGTGTCTATGTCCGCCAGCTCCGGCAGAAGATCGAATCCGATCCGGAGCGGCCGCAATACGTGCTGACGGAGACGGGGATCGGCTATCGGCTGAAGGCGGGGGATTAGGCTGACCACGTGCGACGATCCGTCATGGCTGGGCTTGTCGCGGCCATCCACGTCCTCACGCCGCATCGAGAACGTGGATGCCCGGGACAAGCCCGGGCATGGCGACCGAAATGGCGGCGCAAGCCTACATCAACATCGTCATTGCGAGCGCAGCGAAGCAATCCAGACTGCCTCCGCGGAAACATACTGGATTGCTTCGCTGCGCTCGCAATGACGGATTAAGTCAACCCGCTTTCCTCTGCCGCGCTGTCGACCGGTGCGTCTTCTTCGCGGCGCGCGTTCGCCCCGATGCCCGGCGCGCATGGGACTTCGCCGCCGTCTTCTTCCCGCCGCGCCCCTTCAAGCTCTGCTTCAGCGCATCCATCAGGCTGACGACATTGCTCGGCTTCTCCTCGGGCTCCGGCAGTTCGATTGTCTTGCCGCTGGCCTTGCGCCTCACCAGGGCCTTCAGCGCGTTCTCGTAGTCGTCCTTGAACTTGCTGGGATCGAAATGGGAGGCCTTGGTCTGGAGGATATGGCCGGCGAGCTCCACCATGTCCTTGGTGATCTTCGGGCTCTTGATGTCGTCGAAGAACTGGTCCTCGTCGCGCAGTTCGTAGGGGAAACGCAGCGTGGTGCCGAGCAGGCCCTTGCCGAGCGGCTCGATCGCGATGATGTGCTCGCGGTTGGTGAGCACGATCTTGGCGAGCGCGACGCGATCCTGATCCTTCATGGCGTCGCGGATCACGGCAAAAGCATCGACCGCCGCCTTGCCGTCGGGCGCGATATAGTAGGGATGGTTGAGGTAGCGCTGGTCGATCTCGTCGCTCGGCACAAAACTCTCGATGTCGATGGTGTGGTTGCTCTCGATCTGGACCGCTTCGAGCTCCTCCGGCTCGATCTCGACATATTTGCCCTTGCGCAGCTCGTAGCCGCGTCCCTTCTGGTCGCTTTCGACGACGTCGCCGGTCTCGGCGTCGATCATCTGCTGCTTCAATCGGTTGCCGGTCTCGCGGTTGATCATGTGAAACCGCGTCTTCTCGGCCGCGGTGGTCGCCGGATAAAGCACAACGGGGCAACTGACCAGCGAGAGCTTCAACGTTCCCTTCCAATAGGCGCGCGGTGCCATTCCGTTCTCCAGCGTCTGCGAGTCATTTTGGAACCCCAACCGTCCCGCGGGGTTTTGGTTCCGGGTGGGATGCGGGCCGTGATAGGCTTCCACGCCGAAAGAGAATCCGGGACCAGTCGTGCTGCAAAAGCTCTCCAAGTATCGACAGAAACGTGATTTCGAGAAAACGCCCGAGCCGTCGGGCAAAACCGCGGTGGCGCCGTCGAAGCAGCGCCGCTTCGTGATCCAGAAGCATGACGCCTCGCGGCTGCACTACGATCTGCGGCTCGAGTTCGACGGCGTGTTCAAGTCCTGGGCGGTGACGAAAGGGCCCTCGCTCGATCCGCACGACAAGCGGCTGGCCGTCGAGGTCGAGGACCATCCGCTCGACTATGGCGACTTCGAGGGCACGATTCCGGAAGGCCAGTACGGTGGCGGCACGGTCATGCTGTGGGACCGCGGCACCTGGGAATCCGAAGATCCCGAACGCGGCTTCAAGAAGGGCGATCTGAAGTTCACCCTGCATGGCGAGAAGCTGCACGGCAGCTGGGTCCTGGTGCGCATGCGCAACGACCGCACCGGCGGCAAACGGACCAATTGGCTCCTGATCAAGCACCGCGACGAATATGTCCGCGAGGGCGCAGGCAACGACATTCTCGAGGAGGACAAATCGGTCGCCTCAGGGCGCGCGATGGAGCAGATCGCCGGAGGCAAGGGGCGCGCGCCAAAGCCGTTCATGCTGGCGAAGGGCACCAAGGCCAAGGCCGATGCGGTCTGGCAGTCTAACCGGACGGATGAGGCGAAAGGGCACACGGTCAAGCCGTCGCCGCGCGCGGCGTTGAAGACCGGCAAAACGGCAAAGAAGAAAGCGACGACGGCCACGACCGCGAAGAAGGCGGCGGAGATGCCGGATTTCGTGGCGCCGCAGCTCTGCACGTCCGTCGAGCGCCCGCCGGGCGGCGATGGCTGGTGCCACGAGATCAAGTTCGACGGCTATCGCGTGCAGCTGCGGGTCGAGGGCGGCAAGGCGACGTTGAAGACGCGCAAAGGCCTCGACTGGACCGAAAAATTCGCAAGCATCGCGAAGGAAGCGGGCGCGTTGCCGGATATGATGATCGACGGCGAGATCGTCGCGCTCGACCACAACGGCGCACCGAACTTTTCGTCGCTCCAGGCCGCGCTGTCGGACGGCAAGACCGACGAGCTCATCTTCTTCGCCTTCGACCTCCTGTTCGTCGAAGGCCTCGATTTGCGTCGGCTACCGCTCGGCGAGCGCAAGGCGCGGTTGAAGGAGCTGCTGGAGGCGCGCAAGCGCAAATCGAGCCAGATCCGCTATGTCGAGCATTTCGAAAGCGGCGGCGACGCCGTGCTGCAATCGGCCTGCAAGCTCGAGCTCGAGGGCGTGGTGTCGAAGAAGCTGGACGCGCCTTATCGTTCGGGGCGGACGGAAAGCTGGACCAAGGCCAAATGCCGCGCTGGCCATGAGGTCGTGATCGGCGGCTACAAGACAACCAACGGCAAATTCCGCTCGCTGATGGCCGGCGTGCACCGTGGCGATCATCTCGCCTTCGTCGGCATGGTCGGCACCGGCTTCGGCGCCGACAAGGTCAAGCGCATCATGCCATCCTTGAAGGCCTTGGAGGCAAAGCAAAGTCCGTTCGGCGGCAAGAATGCACCGAAGAAAGCGCGGGAGGTGCACTGGCTGAAACCGGAGCTCGTGGCGGAGATCGAGTTCGCCGGCTTCACCGCCGACGGCAATATCCGCCAGGCCGCCTTCAAGGGGCTGCGGCAGGACAAGCCGGCGGAGGAGGTCGAGGCGGAGACGCCGGTGGATACCGAGCTTGCCGAGCCCTCGACGAAGCGGCGCGCCAGGCCGCGCGCGCAAGCGAAGACTGGCGCACGAACGGCCCAGGCTGGCGGCAGTGCCGAAGTGATGGGAGTTGTCATCTCCAAGCCGGACAAGGAGCTCTGGCCGGACGACGGCAATGGCGATCCCGTCACCAAGCTGGATCTCGCGCGCTACCTCGAAGCCGTCGGCGAATGGATGATCGTGCACCTCAAGGGCCGGCCGTGCTCCCTGATCCGTGCCCCCGACGGCATCAAGGGCGAATGCTTCTTCCAGCGCCACGCCATGCAGGGCACGTCGAACCTGCTGGAGCTCGCGCGGGTCTCCGGCGACCGCAAGCCCTATTTGCAGATCGACCGCATCGAGGGGCTCGCGGCCGTGGCGCAGATCGGCGGCGTCGAGCTGCATCCCTGGAATTGCGCGCCTTACGCCTACGATACCCCGGGCCGGCTGGTGTTCGATCTCGATCCCGCGCCCGACGTCGTCTTCGCCGAAGTCGTCGAGGCCGCCAAGGAGATGCGGCAGCGGCTGTCCGAGATCGGCATGGAAAGCTTCTGCAAGACCACCGGCGGCAAGGGCCTGCACGTCGTGGTGCCCTTGCGTCATGGCGCGCGCGATCAGGTGAGCTGGAAGGAGGCCAAGGCCTTCGCACAAGGCGTTTGCCAGTGGATGGCGGATGACGATCCGGAGCGCTATCTGCTCAACATGTCGAAGAAGCTGCGAACGGGAAAGATCTTCCTGGACTATTTGCGCAACGACCGCATGTCGACGGCGGTGGCCCCTCTGTCGCCGCGTGCGCGCGCCGGCGCCACTGTGTCGATGCCGCTCACCTGGGCGCAGGTGAAGACCGATCTCGATCCGAAGCGGTATACATTGCGCACGGTGCCGGCGCTGCTGCCGCGGTCGAAGGCGTGGGATGGTTATGACGATGCGGCCGTGTCGATCAAGGCGGCGATCAAGAAGCTCGCGACGAAAAAGAAGTAGGGTGGGTTAGCGAAGCGTAACTCACCACTTCTGTTGACGCGGAAAGAAAAGAGGTGGGTTACGCCTTGCGGCTAACCCACCCTACCGAACCCAGCTAGATCCGTCCCAGCAGCAACAGGATCAGCAAGATCACGATGACGAGCCCGAGACCGCCGCCGCCGTAATAGCCGGTGCCGTAGAACGGGCCGCCGCCGATGCCGCTGAAGCCGCCGAGCAGCGCGATGACCAAAATGATCAGAATGATCGTACCGATAGACATGCCAAATCTCCTCCGGCCCTTCGTTTGAAGGGTCTCTTGCAACCTGTCCCGTGGTGCGAGGGCAACTTGCCGCAGGTTTTAAAGTTCCCCCAATGAAACACCGGTTGCACGCTCCACTTGCATGGAACCTTTGTGGTACCGGCGGGCATGATTATGTGAGGTTCAATCACTAACCGGGCAGAGCCATGTCAGCACCGCTTGTCGTCTCCATTCCCCACCGCCTCGGCCGCGAGGAGGCGGTGCGCCGGCTCAAGACCGGGCTCGGCCGCACTGCCGCCAGCATTCCGGTGATGCAGGTAGAGGAGGAGCGCTGGAGCGGCGACAGCATGAACTTCCGCATCCGCGCGCTCGGGCAGATCGCGACGGGGCAGGTCGACGTCGCCGACGACCATGTCAAGGTGCAGGTGGTGCTACCCTGGCTATTGCAGCGCTTTGCGGAGATGGCGCAGGCCACGATCCGCAAGCGCGGCCAGCTGCTGTTGGGCAAAGACGCGAAAAGTTAGCGTTCAAGCGCGGGCGCGCTGTCGCACCGGCTTCGCCGCACCTGCGGGGCGCGCCGGGATCACAGAAGCGGGAAAACCGCGAAGCGCCTGCGCGAGCGGCAGATCGTTCCCTGCAAAGCCCGGCACGTTGTAGCCCGTGACGTCGATGGTGGCATCGACCCCATCGAGCGCCGGCCATTCACGTCCTGCTTGCGTGAAAGGTGCGAAGTGGCGCCCGACCGCGACGATCGCAGCAGTGCGGCCGTGGCGGCGGGCAAAGGCCACGACATGGTCGGCATGTGCGCCCCGCACCTGAAGCGGCTGGTAGTCACCTCGCGCGAAGACGTCGGACAACTCGTTGCGCAGCTTGAGCAGGTGCCGCGTCCAGGCCAGCTTGAGCTGGCCGTCCGGCCAACTCTTGATCAGATGATTCCAATCCGGGTTGTCCAGCGTGCCCAGCGCCGCGTGTCGTGCGGAAAAATCCACCGGGCGGCGGTTGTCGGGATCGACCAGCGAGAGGTCCCAGAATTCGGTGCCCTGGTAGAAGTCGGGCACGCCCGGCAGTGTCGCCTTCAGCGTGAGCTGGCTCAGCCCGTTCAGCGCGCCGAGCAGCGCGACGCGACGAGCCAGGGTTTGCAGCGCCTCCAGGAATTCGCCTGACAGTGCGGGATCGAGGATCTTCTCGATGAAGCTCTTGACGCCGTTCTCATAGGCCTCGTGCGGGTTGAGCCAGCTGGTCTCCTCCTTGCCCTCGCGCGCGGCCTTGAGCGCATAGGCCTGGATACGCGCGACGAAACCGGCGTCGGCCGTCTCCACAAGCGGCCAGGCGCCGAGCAGGGTCTGGTAGAGCATGTATTCGAACGTGGCCGACGGGGCGCGCAGATTGCCGTCGAGCGCGAGGTGCGGGGCGTTGAGGACTTTCCAGCGTGCCACGGCGCTGGTCCATTCGCCGGGAATTTCACTCAAGGCCGCGATCCGCGCCCGGGCGTCCTCGCCACGTTTGGTGTCGTGCGTAGCGGTCGCCGTCATCCCTTGCGGCCATTCCCTGGCGCGGGCCTGCATGGTCTCGTGGAAAGCGGGAATGGTGAGGCCCTTGCTCGCGGGATCGCCGCCGACTTCGTTGAGGGCGAGCAGCCGGTGGAATTGATAGAAAGCGGTGTCCTCCAGCGACTTCGCCATCATCGGTCCGGTGAATTGCTGCACTTTCAGCGCAAAGCGGCGCACCCGCGGGGCGCTGTGCGGGGGACGGCCGGGCTTGAGCAGGTCCATGGTGAGCGCGTCGCGCAGGAAGTCGAAAATGCCTTCGTCCGCGGCGAACCATTCCCGGCGCGCTTGCTCGATAGTGTCGTCGATCAGCTTGCGATCGTTCGCCGTCGGCGCGCTTGTCGTCAAATAGGTGCGGTACACCGGGAAATGCAGCACGTAGAGCTCGAGCGCCTGCCGCAGGCTGTCGGCGGAAAAGTCGCGAGTCGAGTAGTGCCCATTGGCGATGCGCGCAAGCAGGCGCGTCAGAACGGTGAATTCGCTGGTCAGCAGCGTCTCCAGCACGCGCCGTTTGGCGTCCTTGACGTAAGGCGCCAGCCGTGGCGGCCGGTTGCTGATCTGCCGCCAGGTCTCGTCCAGGGCCTCCAGCCCCTTGGCGTCGACCAGAACGTGAGTGATGGCATTCATCCACTCATAGCCGGTGGTGCCCTGGACGCCGGCGAAATGCGGCAGGCGCTCGTGCTCGCACAGGATCTTCTCGATCACCGTATAGAACGGCTTTGTGGTGCCCTGCGCGTCGCGCACCAGCCGGCGCAGCCGCTGGCAATATTGAGCGGGATCGCGCAGGCCGTCGATATGATCGAGCCGGATGCCCTGCAGTTTGCCGTCGGCAATGAGTTGCTTCACCAGCCGGTGCGTGGCGGCGAACGTGCCGGGATCCTCGACGCGCATGCCGGCGAGGCCGTTGACGTCGAAGAAGCGACGATAGTTGATGTCGCTGGAAGCAAGCCGCCAGTGCCCGAGCTTGTAGTGCTGGCGCTCCAGCAAATGATGCAGTGCCAGCGTCTGCGCGGGGCGGTCCTTGGCGGCGCGATAGGCGCCGAGGCCGCGCGCGATGATATCGGCGCCGCCTGCGATCTCTTTGAGCTCCGCCTTGAAGCCGGGCGCTTCCTTGCGGTTGGGACGGCGCAGTCCCGTGTAGCGGGCCGCAAGCGACAGCAGGCGCTTGCCGGTCTCGGTCTCGGCGGCGTCGGCGTCCTTCACGATCATCCGCAGCATCTCGCCATAGCGCTCCGGCGCGATCGGCAATCGATGCTCGAAATACCAGGCGGAAAAACTACCTTCGTCGGGATCGTAGCGCAGCTCGATATCGCCGCTCTCGAGCGCTTCGCCATAGGACGCTCCGAGGATCGGCAGCAGCACGCCGCCACGGGCGCGGAAAGCCAGTTGATCCCAGTCGATATCGAAGGAGACGGCGTGCGGCGAGGCCTGGCCCCATTCCAGCACATCCAGCCACCAGGGATTGTCGGCAAAGTGCACGCCGACATGGTTCGGTACGAAATCGATGATGAGGCCGAGGTCGTTTTGCGTCAGCGCCTCGCTCAGCCGCGCGAAGCCGGCCTCGCCGCCGAGCTCCGGATTGAACTGGCTGTGATCGACGGTGTCATAGCCGTGCGTCGAGCCCTTGCGGGCCTTCATCACCGGCGAGGTGTAGAGATGCGTGACTCCCAGCGCCTTCAGATAGGGTACCACCGCGGCGGCCTTGTCGAAGTCGAAATCCGCAGTGAGCTGAAGTCGGTAGGTTGCGAGAGGAACGGCTGAAGGCATGTCAAGCTCCGAGGCGCCAGACCACCGACCAGGGCGCAAGCCGGTCGCCGGTCGCACCGCCCCAGATCAGGGTCCCAACACTGCTGTCGGAATACGCGACGTCCTTGTCGGAGAGATTGGCCACGAGGCGCAACGTCGCGCCATCCCCCATGTTCCAATCCGCGGTGAGCAGGCCACTATCGGCCACGGCGGCATCGCCGAAGCGCGCACCTTTCAGTCGCGGCGCGATCTCCTTGTGGCGGAGCGCGAGCAGCTTCCGCACCAGCGCGAGACGTGCATCCTGCTCCGGCGTGTGGCCGGTCCAGTCGAGCATGGCCGATTGCAGCGTTGCCGGATCCAGCGGGTCGGGCACCTCGTCGCCATACGTCTCATAGGCCCAGGCGTATTCCTGCTTGCGCCCCTTGCGGACGGCATCAGCCAGTCCGCCCTGGAAGTCGCAGAAGAACGGGAAGGGCACGGTGGAGCCCCACTCCTCGCCCTGGAACAGCATCGGCACCATCGGCGCGAGCAGGGTCACCGCGAGTGCTGCTTCGATCTGCTTGGGCGATGCCAGGCTTTCGAGCCGGTCACCGAGCGGCCGGTTGCCGATCTGGTCGTGGTTTTGCAGGAAGTTGACGAAGGTTGCCGGCGGCAGCTCGTCGCTTTTCTCGCCGCGCGGCTTCTTGCCCCAGAATTCCGAGATCTCGCCCTGATAGACGAAGCCGGAGGCGAGCGCGCGTGCGAGATCGAGCCGCGGCGTTTGATAGTCTGCGTAATAGCCGGCGAGCTCGCCCGTCAGCATCACGTGCCAGACGTGGTGGTAGTCGTCGTTCCACTGGGCGCGATATTTGCCGTTCGGAGGCTCCTGCGCCGAGTCGAGCAGGCTCGCGCGGTTGTCACCGTTCTCCAGCACGAGATGGATGTGCCGCCCCGTCGCCTTGGCAAGCTCGCCCGCGGCGACGCTGAGGTCCTGCAGCATCGATTGCTCGCCGGGGATCGCCATGATGTGGTTGGCGGCATCCAGCCTCAGGCCGTCGAAGCGATAGTCGCTGAGCCACGACAGCGCGTTCTCGACGGCAAAAGCGCGAACCTGCGGCACGCGATAATCGATCGCACTGCCCCACGGCGTGTGCGCGTCGGTGAAGAAGGTCGGCGCGTAGCGGCCGAGGTAATTTCCCTCGGGCCCGAAATGATTATAGACGACGTCGAGGAACACCATCAGCCCGCGCAGATGGGCTTCGTCGATCAGCGTCTTCAAATCATCGGGACGACCATAGGCGCTGTCGGGCGCGTACCACAGCACGCCATCATAACCCCAGCCGCGGCGACCTGCGAAGTCGGCCAGCGGCATCAGCTCGACCGCGGTGATGCCGGTCGCGACGAGATGATCGAGCTTGTCGATCATGGCACGATAGGTGCCTTCCGCGGTGAAGGTGCCGACATGCGTCTCGATCAGCACCGTCTCTTCCCAGGGACGGCCGCGCCAATCGGATGCGCGCCAGGCAAAGGCGTCGTGATCGATCACCTCGCTCGGGCCGAACACGTCGTTAGGTTGGAATGCAGACGCCGGATCGGGCACGTCGATCTCGTCATCGATCCTGAATTTGTAGTCGCTGCCGACGGGCAGATTGGCAATCTCGGCGACATACCAGCCATCCTGCCGGCGCTGCATCGCGTGTCGTCTGTCGAGCAGGAGATCGACACGGCGCGCGGCAGGCGCCCACAGCCGGAACGAAACGCCGTCCTTCGTCGGCCTCGCCCCGAAGGATGGCCTCATAGCTCCCCCGCGAAAGCGAGCACGGAGCGCGGCGGCGCCTTGCTGTCGCCTCCGGGCAGGAAATCGATCGTGTTCAGCTTGGCGTCGGTCGTGTTCAGGATCTGCTGCCAGCTCTTGTATTCGGTCATTTTTGGCAATTTGAATGCGATCTCTTCGGGGGCTGCGTTAAGTACGATAAAGATCGCGGCGCTGCCCGGTTCCATCGGCCCCATCACATAGGAGAGGAACCGCCCTTCCGGGAATTTCCAGTCGCTTTCCGTCATTTCGTCGCCGGCCGGCGTCAGCCACAGCGCGCCGTAGGAGATGCCGTCCTTGGGGCGGCCGTCGAGCCAGCGATGGCTGCGAAGCTGCGAGAACCGGCGACGGATATCGGCGAGCTCGGCGACGAAATCGACCATGTCGTCGCCGTCCTTGCCGAGATTGTCCCAGCCGACCCAGCCAACTTCGTTGTCCTGGCAATAGGCGTTGTTGTTGCCTGATTGCGAATTCCCGACCTCGTCGCCGGCAAGGATCAGCGGAATGCCCTGCGCCAGCATGAGGCAAGCCAGCACGTTTTTGCGAAGCTGCCGGCGCAAGCTGACGATTTGGGGATCGTCGGTCGGGCCCTCGACACCGCAATTGTTGCTGTGGTTGTCGTTGGAGCCGTCGCGATTGTCCTCGCCATTGGCCTCGTTGTGCTTCTCGTTGTAGCTGAAGAGATCGGCGAGGGTGAAACCGTCATGCACGGTGATGTGGTTGACGCTGGCGCGCGGCCGCCGTCCATCGTGGTTGAACAGGTCGGAGGACGCCGTCATTCGGCTGGAGATGTCGCCGATCAGGCTGCCTTCGCCGCTCCAGTAGCGGCGCATGGCGCTGCGGTAGCGGTCGTTCCACTCCGACCATTGCGAAGGAAATGCGCCGACCTGGTAGCCGCCAAGGCCGAGGTCCCAGGGTTCGGCGACGAGCTTGACGCTCGCCAGCACCGGGTCTTGGCGGATCGCGGTCAGGAACGAGCTGCCGCGATCATAACCGTTCGGCCCGCGCGCCAGCGTGGTGGCGAGGTCGAAACGGAAGCCGTCGACGTGGCAGACCTCGACCCAGTAGCGCAGGGAATCCATCACCATCTGCAGCACGCGCGGATGGGTGAGGTTCACCGATGAGCCGCAGCCGGTGAAGTCGTCGTAATAGCGCGGGTTCTCGCGGTTCAGCCAGTAATAGGAGGCGTTGTCGATGCCGCGGTAGCACAGCGTCGGGCCGAGGTGATTGCCCTCGGCGGTGTGGTTGTAGACGACGTCGAGCATCACCTCGATGCCAGCATCGTGCAGGCGTGCGACCGTGGTGCGGAAGGAATCGAGGGCGTTGTCCTGGGCGTAGCGCTGCTCGGGCGCGAAGAAGGATAAGGTGTTGTAGCCCCAGTAATTGGCGAGCTTCTTCTCCACCAGGATGCGGTCATCGACGAAGCTGTGCACCGGCAGAAGCTCCACCGTGGTGACGCCGAGCTTCTTCAGGTGCTCGATCATCGCGGGCGAGGACAGGCCGCCATAGGTGCCGCGCAAATTCGGCGGCACGTCGTCGCGCTTCTGCGTCAGTCCCTTGACGTGGGCCTCGTAGATGATGGTGTCTTCCCAGGGAATGTTGGGCCGGATCTCGCGGCGGCCCCAGTTGAAGGTCTCGTCGACGACGACCGCCTTGGGCATGCCGCGCGCGTTGTCGCGCCGGTCGAACGACAGGTCCTCGCGCGGGCTTCCGGTGCGATAGGCGAAATGCGCATCACTCCAGACCAGCCGCCCGGAAAGCCGCTTGGCGTAGGGGTCGAGCAGCAGCTTGTTGGCGTTGAAGCGGTGGCCGTGCTCGGGCTCGTAGGGGCCATGCACGCGGTAGCCATAGAGCTGGCCGGGCGAGACGTCGTTGAGATAGCCGTGCCAGACATCCTCGGTGCGTTCCGGCAGCTCGACGCGCTCGAGTTCGCGGCGGCCCTGCATGTCGAACAGGCACAGCTCGACCTTCTGCGCGTTGGCGGAGAACAGCGCGAAATTGGTGCCGCGTCCGTCCCAGCTTGCGCCAAGGCGTGCGGGCGATCCAGCAGTCAGGCGCATCGTTCAGCTTTCCGGAACGAGGAAGATCGCAGCGAGCGGCGGAATGGTGAGCCGGAGCTCGCCATTGACGGCGTGGACTTCGCCGATGTTGCCGACATTGCTGCCGCCGTAATGGGCGGAGTCGGAGTTGAAGACTTCCTTCCACTTGCCACTGAGGGGCGCGCGAACGCGGTAGTTGCGATAGACGTTGGGTGAGAAGTTGACGATCACCATGCACCGGGCGTGCTCGTCAAATCCCTTGCGCAGCCAGGCGAAGACGTTGCGGTTGGCGTCGTCGGTGATCAGCCATTCGAAACCGGCCTGCTCGCAGTCCATCTGGTGCAGGGCGGGCACCGCGCGATAGAGCCGGTTGAGATCGCGGATCAGCGCCTGGATGCCTGAATGGGGCTTGTATTCGAGCAAGTGCCAGTCGAGCGACTGGTCGTGATTCCATTCGCGGCTTTGCGCGATCTCGGCGCCCATGAACAGCAGCTTCTTGCCGGGATGGCCGAACATGAAGCTGTAATAGGCGCGCAAATTCGCGAAGCGCTGCCATTCGTCGCCGGGCATGCGCCCCAGGATCGAGCGCTTGCCGTGCACGACCTCGTCATGCGACAGCGGCAGGACGAAGTTCTCCGAGAAGGCGTAGTGCAGGCCGAACAGGATGTCGCCGTGATGATGCTTGCGGTGGATCGGGTCCTTGCTGATGTAGTTCAGCGTGTCGTGCATCCAGCCCATGTTCCACTTGTAGCCGAAACCGAGCCCGCCGAATTCGACCGGACGCGAGACCTGCGGCCAGGCGGTGGACTCTTCGGCGGCCGTGGTCGCCTGCGGGAAACGCGCGAACAGCTCGGTGTTGAAGCGGCGCAGGAACGCGATCGCCTCGATGTTCTCCCGGCCGCCGTGCTGGTTCGGAATCCACGCGCCGGGTGGACGGCTGTAGTCGAGGTAGAGCATGGACGCGACCGCATCGACGCGCAGTCCGTCGATCGCGTAGCGCTCGAGCCAGAACAGCGCGTTCGAGACCAGGAAGTTCGTCACTTCGGTGCGGCCGTAATTGTAGATCAGCGTGCCCCAATCGAGATGCCGGCCCTGGAGCGGATTAGCGTGCTCGTACAGCGCCGTGCCGTCGAAGCTGCCGAGCCCGTGCGGATCGTCCGGGAAGTGGCCGGGCACCCAGTCGAGCAGCACGCCCACGCCCTCGCGGTGGCAGGCGTCGACCAGCGCGGCGAAATCCTCCGGCGTGCCGAAGCGGCTGGTCGGCGCATACAGGCCGGTCGGCTGATAGCCCCATGAGCCGTCGAAAGGATGCTCGCTGACCGGGAGGAATTCGAGATGGGTGAAGCCCATGTCGCGGGCGTAGGCCGGCAGCTGCTCGGCCAGCTCGCGATAGGTCAGCCATTCATCGCCGTTCTTGCGCCGCCACGAGCCGAGATGGACCTCGTAGATCGACATCGGCGCGGACAATGCGTTGATGCCGTCGGGCGCCGGTCGCGGCCGCGGCAGATGCGCTTCGTCGAACACGATGGAAGCGGTCTTCGGCCGCACCTCGCTTGCAAAGGCCATCGGGTCGGACTTCAGCGGAAGCAGATGGCCATGCGGTCCGATGATTTCGAACTTGTAGTGGTCGCCCGCCTTGGCGTGCGGGATGAACAATTCCCAATAGCCCGCGCCGCGCACCCGCATCGGATGGCGCCGCCCGTCCCAGAAGTTGAAGTCGCCGACCACGGAGACACGTCGCGCGTTGGGCGCCAGCACCACGAAGCCGATGCCATCGATGCCTTCGAGCCGCAACGGATGCGCGCCGAGCTTGTCGTAAAGGCGCTGGTGGGTGCCTTCGCCGAGCAGATAGAGGTCGAAATCGGTCAGGATCGGCGGAAAGCGATAGGTGTCCTCGAATTCGATGACGTTATCGCCGAACTTCGCGCGGAGCTGATAGTGCTTCGCGCCGTTCGGAAGCGCGCCGATGAACAGGCCGGCATCATGGACGCGATCGAGCTTCGCCACCTCGCCGTGCTCGCCCACCGCCTCGACGTTGGAAGCATCGGGGAGAAACGCGCGCACCACGCTCTTGTCGCCCTCGGGATGCAGCCCGAGATAGTGGAAGGGATCGGAGTGGCGACCCTCGATGATAGCATAGGCCTCGGCAGGGAGTTTAGGCATGGGCTTCGCTCTCGATACTGGACAGAATGCGAAGCAGTCCGGACAGCGGCGCATGGAGCCCCTCAGGCCGGTTGGACAGCTCGTACTCTACTTCCTCGAACGCTTGATCAAGCAGGAAAAACCTTAACAGGCCTGCCGCGGATTGCGGATCTTCCGGCCACAGCCGCCGATCGGTCATGGCTTCGCGGTAGGCGGTGAGGAACGTTGCGGTGGTGCGCTCGCGCCATTCGTCGAGCGCAGCCGTAAGCCGGCCCTGTTCGTCGGAAGCACCGGTGAGCGCGCGGTGGAGCGCCGCGTTAACCGAAAGATCAATCGAGCGGATCAGGCCGGCAACGTCGCGCGCCGCAGGCAGCTTGCGCCGCTTGTCGGCCAGCGGCAAACGCGGATCGCCGTCGAAGTCGATGATGAAGATATCGTCCTTCACGATCAGAGTTTGCCCGAGGCGGAAGTCGCCATGATGACGGATGTTCAACCCGCCGATCTCGGAAGGTAAGAGCGCGCTGAGCCGGCCGGACAGCGACGCGCGCTCCGCGGCGAGCTGATTGATCAGCGGTCGGTCCACCTCCCGCAGGCCGTCGGTGCTGGCGGCCAGCCGCTCGAAAACCCGCTCGGCCCGTGTCTTGAGCTCCGATGACCAGCGCTTGACCTGTGCGGAGCCAATCGGCTCCGGCGCGAGATCTCCGGGCTTTGCAGCGGCCAGAGCCACATGCAGCTCGGCGAGCCGCCGGCCGATCTGCGCGATGAAATGCAGATAGGGCGCTTGCTCCTGGGTCTCGCGGGGCATCTCGCCCGGTGGCAGCACCCGCTGCCCGTCGATATAGCGGTCGAGATAGCCCGCGGTGACGCCCCAGCCGTCGCCCTGGTTCTCGACATAGGCGTGCAGCACGCCGACTGCGCTGCGACGATCGTCTTCGACCAGCTCGACGCTGCCGAGCAATGCCGGCGTATTGGCAAAGCGGGCGATTTCCGTGAGGTACGAGCCGATCTCGATCTCGGGATTAATACCGGCTTTGAGCTGGCGATAGATCTTGGCGACATACTGGTTGTCCACCAGCGCGGTGCTGTTCGACTGCTCGATCGCGCGGATGCGTTCGGGCTCCTTGATGGTGTACTCGGCAAACCGGCTGGTCGCCTTGAACTCCAGCCGCAGATTGTTTTCCTCCACCACCAGGTTCTGCGACAGGTTGCGCAGGAACAGGCCAATGAAGATCTGCTCGGTCGCCACATCCAGCAGCGTGCCTTCGCGGGCGCCCTGGCGCACGGCGGCGAGCGCCCTGGGATTGAAGCGTTCGCGGTCGAAGCGCACCCATTCGATCTGCATCGGCAGCACGTAGCGCGTGGTGACGTCGCCCTGCGCCACCTCGAAGAACGCGATCCAGGGCCTGTTGTCGCCGATGTCGCAGAACGGCACCGCCGAGGTCAGCGTCGGCTTG
Source organism: Bradyrhizobium sp. Kon58 (assembly GCF_055807455.1). Lineage (NCBI taxonomy): Bacteria > Pseudomonadati > Pseudomonadota > Alphaproteobacteria > Hyphomicrobiales > Nitrobacteraceae > Bradyrhizobium > Bradyrhizobium sp. Kon58. Next base: position 79,413 of record NZ_JBVVOT010000022.1, on the reverse strand, counting down.
ATCTGCTTGGGATTGTGCTCCGGATACCAGCGCGTACGCGACAGGAATCCCGGCAGCACCTCGTGCTCGAACACGCCGCGCTCGCGCGCCAGCGACACCCAGGTCGAGTTCACCGGCACCACCAGCGTCTCGAATTCCGGCACAGCGCGCGGCATCACCGGCTCGGACTTGTCGCGCTCGGTGAGCTGGAACCAGTAGAAGCCATAGGGCCCCAACGTGACCATGTAGGGCAGTTCGCCGATCGCCGGAAAACGCGTGCGGCCGAGCATCTCCTGCGGGATGCGGTCCTTCCAGGGCGACAGATCGAGCTCGGTCGCCTGGGCTGCGCGCGACAGATTGGCGACGCAGAGGATCACCTCGTCGCGGTACTGCCGGACATAGGCCAGCACGGCGCGGTTAGCCGGGCGGATGAAGGTCATGGTGCCGCGGCCGAAGGCCAGCGTTGATTTGCGCACCGAGATCAGGCGCTTGGTGGCGCTGAGCAGCGAGGACAGGCTGCGCGACTGCGCCTCCACGTTCACCGATTCATAGCCGTAGACGGGATCCATGATCAGTGGCGCGTAGAGGCGGGCCGGGTCGCAGCGCGAGAAGCCGCCGTTGCGGTCCGGGCTCCACTGCATCGGCGTGCGCACGCCATTGCGGTCGCCGAGATAGATGTTGTCGCCCATCCCGATCTCGTCGCCATAGTAGATGATCGGCGTGCCCGGGAAGGACAGCAGCAGCGAGTTCATCAGCTCGATCTTGCGCCGGTCGTTGTCCATCAGCGGCGCGAGGCGCCGGCGGATTCCGACGTTGATGCGGGCGCGGGGATCGTTGGCGTAGGTGGTCCACAGATAATCGCGCTCGACATCGGTCACCATCTCCAGCGTCAGCTCATCATGGTTGCGCAGGAACAGCGCCCATTGGCAGCTCGCCGGAATGTCCGGCGTCTGGCGCAGGATGTCGGTGATCGGGAAACGGTCCTCCTGCGCGATCGCCATGTAGATGCGCGGCATCAGCGGGAAGTGGTAGGCCATGTGGCACTCGTCGCCGCGGCCGAAATATTCCTGCACGTCCTCCGGCCATTGATTGGCCTCGGCCAGCAGCAGCTTGCCCTTGGAGTAGGAATCCAGCTCGTGGCGCAGCCGCTTGATGATGGCATGCGTCTCGGGGAGGTTCTCGTTCGAGGTACCTTCGCGCTCGCAGAGATAGGGGATGGCGTCCAGACGGAAGCCGTCGACACCGGCGTCGAGCCAGCGCTTCATCACCTGGATCAGGGCGCTGACGACGCGCGGATTGTCGAAATTGAGATCCGGCTGGTGCGAGAAGAAGCGGTGCCAGTAGAACGCGCCGGCCTCGTGATCCCAGGTCCAGTTCGACTTCTCGGTATCGGTGAAGATGATGCGGGTGCCCTGGTATTTCTGGTCGGTGTCGCTCCAGACATACCAGTTGCGGGCGCTCGAGCCCGGAGGGCTGCGGCGCGCGCGCTTGAACCAATTGTGCTGGTCCGAGGTGTGGTTGACGACGAGCTCGGTGATGACGCGAAGCCCGCGCTTCTGCGCTTCCTGGATGAAGCGCTTGAAATCCTTCATTGTCCCGAAATCGGGATTGACCGCGCCGTAGTCGGCGATGTCGTAGCCGTCGTCGCGGCCGGGCGAAGGATAGAACGGCAGCAGCCACAGCGCGGTGACGCCGAGCTCCTGGAGATAAGGCAGCTTCTCGGTCAGCCCGGCGAAGTCGCCGATGCCGTCCTGATTGCTGTCGGCAAACGCCTTGACGTGGAGCTGATAGATGATGGCGTCCTTGTACCAGAGTTCATCCACGATCTCGGCAGCCTCGGCTTTCTTGGTGTCGACGGAAGACAATACGTTCATGGCGTGCGCCCTTACGCCAGGCAGCGGAACAGCAGCGCCGGATCGCGCTCGGGATCGATACGCAATTTGATCCCGCCCCATTCGATGCGGGCCTGTTCGCCGGTGAGGAGGTTTTCGAGTGCCGACACATGGTGTCGCTGCCCGCCGTCGTCAACCGTGACGTCGCCGAGCGGCAACCAGAATTCGCGCACGTGGCGCGAGAGCGCAACCACGGTCACGACGACATTGGCCGGGTCGGTTGCTTCCTTGACGAAAGCGATCGTCTCGCCGTCTTCGATGCCGATGAAGCGCAGGTTCGCCGTCTGCTGAAGCGCAGCATTCTCGTTGCGGACGCGATTGAGCTCCGCGATGTAGGTCTTGATATGGCCGGGCTTGTTCCAGTCGCGCTGCTTGATCTGGTATTTCTCGGAGTCGAGATATTCCTCCCGGCCGGGGACCGCGTCGTGCTCCAGCAACTCAAATCCGCTATAGACGCCGTAACTGCCGGACAAGGTCGCCGCCAGCGCGACGCGCGATTTGAACGCCCAGGTTTCGCCGCCCTGGAGATGATAGGGCAGCAGGTCGGGCGTGTTCACGAACAGGTTCGGCCGATAGAAGTCACGTTCGGGATAGTGCGTCAGCTCGCCGAGATATTGCTCCAGCTCCCACTTCGCCGTGCGCCAGGGGAAATAGCTGAACGTTTGTGCAAAGCCGAGCTTGGCGAGGCCCTTCATCAGCTTCGGGCGCGCGAACGTCTTGGAAAACAGGATCACCTCGGGATGCCGGCGGCGGACGTCGCGGATCAGCCACTCCCAGAAGGCGAGCGGCGCGGTGTCGTGATTGTCGATGGCGAAGATGGTGACGCCGTGATCGATCCAAAACAGCATGGCGTCGCGAAACGCGTTCCACAATCCAGCCCGGTCGACGGACGTGAAATCGGGAATGACGATATCGGAATAAGGCCCGTCAGCCGTCCGCACCGAGCGATCCGGGCGCCATTTGAACCATTCCGGATGCTGCGTCAGCCACGGGTGGTCCGGCGAGCATTGCACGGCGAAGTCGAGCGCGAGTTCGAGGCCGTATTCCAGGCAGGTCGCGACCAGCGCGCGAAAATCCTCGATCGTGCCGAGTTCGGGGTGCAGCGCGTCGTGCCCGCCTTCGATGGCGCCGATTGCATAAGGCGAGCCGGGATCGCCGTCGCCCGCCACCGGCATGTTGTTGCGGCCCTTGCGCCGGGTGCGGCCAATGGGATGGATCGGCGTGAAGTAGAGCACGTCGAAGCCCATCGCCGCGATGTCGGGCACGCGCGCGATGCAGTCGCGAAGCGTGCCATGCTGTCCTGGCACCACGCTCTGGCTGCGCGGCATCATCTGATACCAGGCGCCGAAGCGTGCCTTGTCGCGGTCGACGAACAGTGGGAATAGCGCCGAGCGCGTGAGATCAGGCCGCGACTGGCTCTCGGCCATGGCTGCGCCGAGCTCGGTTGCCAGCAGCGGGGCAACGTCGCCGGTCTGAAGATAGTCCTCGCATTGCCTGACGATGACGGCGGCGGCGTCCTGCTGCGCGCCATGCGCCTTGGTCAGGAGGCCGGCGCCTTCGATCGCATCGAGCGTGACGTCGGCACCGGAGCGCTGCTTGCGCGCGACCCCGTGCGACCACGTCGCGAATTCGTCGGTCCAGGCTTCGATCGCATAGACATATTTGCCGGGCGCGACGGGTGTGAACGCGCCGGACCAGCGGTCATTGCCGTGATGGATCATCGGCTCGCTCTGCCATTCGCGGTCCTGCTCCTGTCGCCAGATCAGCGCTGCGCCGATCACGGCGTCGCCGTCCCGGTAGATGTCGGCCCAGACCTCGACCGGTTCGCGCGCGATCCGCTTCACGGGGAAGCGCCCGCCGTCGATCAGGGGATAGACGTCCTCGATGAGGAAAGTGCTGCCCGCTGCGGCACTCTCGACAGTTTGAATTGTCTTGTTCACGGTGATGCCATTGACAAGAAAGCAGGAGCCCGTTTCCCTTGCCGGGAACCTACGCTTGATACCACTATAGAAAGCCGCTTGTGTGTCATTGGTTCCGTTGGGAACGGCAGGTGCGGTTTGCGAGTTAACCCTGACTAACCTCTTCCGCGACCTCGTTAAAATCGATGCCCCCGGCCAAATAATGGCCTGCAAGCTGCGTGCCGAATGGATCTTTTAGCTCAAGCCCGGATCAAGGGCGTTCAATCTGAATTCGTCGATGCCCTTGGAAAGCTGCGGGTCACCGATCCCGTGGCCCTCAAATCCATCCTCGACGCCCTGCCGGAGAAGCGGGTTTACCGCTTCGTCAGCGGGCCCGTGGTGGTCCGCGCCTTGGCACAGCCGCGCACCGAATTGGTGACGATCGGTGCGCCGCCGCTCAAATGGAAAATGACCAGCAACGGCAATTTGATCGCGCAAGGTGAGACGCACGAGCCCGTGATTGCCTGGCCCGCCGGCCTGCCGCTCGGCTATCACCGCCTGACCCTAACCGATGCCGAAGGCGTGACGGAAGAAGTGCCGATGATCGTGGCGCCGGAGCGGGCCTTTGGCGGCGATTTCGACCGCGGCTGGCTGCTTGCCGTGCAGCTCTACAGCGTCCGCTCGGAGCGCAATTGGGGCATCGGCGATTTCACCGACCTCGCCGGTCTCGTCCGGCTCGCCAAGCAGTTGGGCGCCGACGGCGTCGGGCTCAATCCCCTGCATGTGTTGTTCGACGACCATCCGGCGGATTGCAGCCCCTATTCGCCGAACAGCCGGCTGTTTCTCAATCCGGTCTATATAGACGTCGAGGCGATCCCGGAATTTTCCCCCGACCTCGTCCCCGACGCGGCCGCAACCGCGGCGCGGCTCCGCGACGGCGATCGTGTGCCCTATCCGGACATGGCGGCCTTGAAATGGCTCGGCCTGCGCGCCGCCTTCGACAGCTTCGTCAAAACCGCGAGCGGCGTCCGCCGCAACCAGTTCGACGCCTTCCGCGCGGCTCGCGCGCCGCTGTTGTCCCGCTTTGCCTGCTTCGAGGTGCTCCGCCATCGCTTCGCGGCGCCGTGGTGGGAATGGCCCATGGAATGGCAAAAGCCGGACGAGACAAAATGCGCCGAGTTGCGCAATGGCCCAGACAAGCGCGAGGTCGAGTTCATCGAATTCGTGCAATGGACGGCCGATAGCCAATTGCATGCGGCCAAGGAGCTGGCCGGCCAGCTTGGCATGCGGGTCGGGCTCTATCTCGACGTTGCTGTCGGCGTGCAGTCGAACGGCTTCGATGCCTGGAACGAGCAGGGGGCGATCTCACGTCATCTCGCCGTCGGCGCGCCGCCGGACGTGCTCAACACCATCGGCCAGGATTGGGGTCTTGCCGGGTTCAACGCCGGCGGCCTGGAGGCGCAGTCGTTCGTGCCGTTCGCCGATATGCTCGCGGCTTCGATGCGCCATTCCGGCGCCATCCGTCTCGACCACGTGCTGGGCCTGAAGCGGCTGTATCTGGTGCCGCGCGGCTTTAAACCCGACAACGGCGCCTATGTGCAGATGCCGTTCGAGGCGCTGCTGGCGACCGTGGCGCGCGAGAGCGCGGCCCATAAGTGCATCGTGATCGGCGAAGACCTCGGCACGGTGCCGGAAGGATTTCGCGAGACCATGCAGGATTTCGGCATCTGGTCCTACCTCGTCATGATGTTCGAGCGCGACGATGCCGGTCACTTCCGGCCTGTCGATCACTACCGGCCCAACGCGCTGGTGACGCTGAACACCCATGATTTGTCGACCTATGCCGGCTGGCGCTCATTCAGCGATCTCAAGATGAAGCGCTCGCTCGGGCTCGATCCCGGCGAGAACGATCAGGCCCGCTGGGATGCGCTCGGCCTGCTCGACGAGATTCTGCGTGCCAACGGCATCCGTGCCAATGATGTCTATTCGGTGCTCGCCTTCCTGTCGCGCACGCCGTCGCGGCTGCTTGCGGTGTCGCTGGAGGATCTGCTCGGCGTGATCGACCAGCCCAACATTCCCGGCACGATTGACGAGCATCCGAACTGGCGTCAGCGCCTGCCTGTGACGCTCGACAAGATTGCCTCGAAGGTCGATCTCGCAGCTTTGAAGGCCGCGACGCGGGAACGCTCGTTGCCCGGCGGGCGTTGATCGCCGGGCTCTCCGGACGTCGTTTTCGAGGCTCGCACGACATTGTCTCAGAAAATCGAGGACTATGCGCTGATCGGCGACTGCGAGACCGCGGCGCTGGTCGGTCGCAACGGCTCGATCGACTGGCTATGCTGGCCGGCCTTCGATTCCGATGCCTGCTTTGCAGCCCTCCTCGGCACGCACAAGAACGGCCGCTGGCTGATCGCGCCGAGCGAGGACGTCACCGCGACGTCGCGCCGCTATCGCGGCGACACCCTCATTCTCGAAACGCGCTTTGAGACGAAGAGCGGCACCGTCGCGCTGATCGACTTCATGCCGCCGCGCGGCAAGGCCTCCGACATCGTGCGGCTGGTCCGCGGTGTCAGTGGCACGGTCAAGATGCGGATGGAGCTCGTCATCCGCTTCGGCTTCGGCGTCGACATCCCGTGGGTGCGGCGGATCGACCATTCCCTGCTGGCGGTCGCCGGGCAGGACATGACCGTGCTGCGGACGCCGGCGCAGACCCGCGGCGAGGATCTGACCACGGTTTCCGATTTCGAGGTGAAGGCCGGCGAGACCGTGCCGTTCGTGCTGACCTATGGCCCCTCGCATCTCGAGCCACCCCCGCCGATCGACCCGGAGCTCGCGCTCCAGGAGACGGAAAAATTCTGGCAGGACTGGTGCAGCCACTGTCATCGCGATGGCGACTACCGCGACCTGATCGTGCGCTCGCTGATCACGCTCAAGGCGCTGACCTTCGGTCCGACCGGCGGCATCGTCGCGGCGCCGACCACCTCGTTGCCGGAGAAGCTCGGCGGCGCCAGGAATTGGGACTACCGCTTCTGCTGGCTGCGTGACGCCACCTTCACGCTGCTGGCGCTGATGAACTCGGGCTATACCGAGGAAGCCCTGGCCTGGCACAATTGGCTGTTGCGTGCGGCGGCAGGCTCACCGTCGAACATGCAGATCATGTACGGCATCTGGGGGCAGCGGCGGCTGCTGGAATGGGAAGCCGGTTGGCTCGATGGCTACGAAGGCGCGCAGCCGGTGCGCGTCGGCAATGCCGCGCATGCGCAGCTCCAGCTCGACGTCTACGGCGAACTGATCGACGCCTTCCACCAATCGCGGATGGCCAAGCTCAAGCTCGACGACGAGACGACCTGGGCGCTGGAATGCGCCGTGCTCAAGCATCTCGCCGAGGTCTGGGACCAGCCCGATCATGGCATCTGGGAGCGGCGCGGACAGCCGAAGCACTACGTCTTCTCCAAGGTGATGACCTGGGTCGCCTTCGACCGCGGCATCAAGAGCGCCGAGACCTTCGGGTTCAAGGCGCCCCTGCTGCACTGGCGCACCTTGCGCGAGGCCATTCATCGCGACGTCTGTAACCGGGGCTTCGACGCGGAGGAGAATGCCTTCGTGGAGTCCTACGGCTCGAAGCTGCTTGATGCGAGCGTGCTGCTGCTGCCGGCCGTCGGCTTCCTGGAAGCGTCGGATCCGCGCATTCGCGGCACCATCGCGGCGATGGAAAAGCACATGATGCCTGACGGCTTTGTGTTGCGGCACGATCCGCGCGAAGTGTCCGAGGAGAAGCAGCCGATCGAGGGCGCCTTCCTCGCCTGCACTCTGTGGCTGGCCGATGCCCATGTGCTGGCGGGCGATCTCGACAAGGCGCAGATCCTGTTCGACCGCGTGGTCGGCATCGCCAATGATGTTGGGCTGCTCGCCGAGGAATATGATTCAGGCGCCAAGCGTCAGACCGGCAATTTCCCGCAGGCGCTGACGCATATCGCGCTGGTCAACACCGCGCATAATCTGTCGGCGGCACGGCATGGCAGCGAGAAGCCCGCGATGCAGCGGTCGCAGTAGTGACTCTTGTCCCTAGACTCCGAGCCATTCCAGGCCAGCTGGGAGCTCGCCTGTTGTAAAATCCACCTGAAGCACGCGGCGTTGCATCGGAGTGATGGCCGCGTCCGATGCATGGAGAATGGGTGTCGCATAGAGCCAGATGTCGCCAGCATTGGCCAGGCAGGCGACCGTGCCACAATGCCGCGCGACGTCCTTCACGTCCTGCTCGGAATCCGTCCAAGCTTGTGCGACCCGGGCGCAATCAACAGCGGTGCGTTGGTGTCGGGGATTGTATCGATATGAACCCGCAACGTCACCATGTCCGACAGCAGCGCAAAGGGCGGCTCGACATGCTGCATACCACTCTTGACGCTCCAGGTCTCGAAGCCGTCAACGGCGATGCGTTCCTTCACGGCGATGGTGCGGTCCTGGTGCCAACCGAGCGCCCAATTCGTCGCGGCGGTCTTGTCGAACAGGATGGCTCTGACTGGACGACAGGCTGCTCCGAGCACTGATGCGGCGCAATTTCCGACAGGTCCGCTCGCGGCAAGGAAGGGTGCGAGACCTTCGACGCCTCTCAGCCTCAGCCCGGCGTGATCGGGCGGCAAATGAGACAGGATTTCCTCAAGCTGGTGCAATTGATCGGAGGCCAGCGCTTGCCGGAATAGCTGCGCGCCATCATCGAAAAAAGTTAACTGTTCGAGTCCCAAGTTGCGCACCACAGTCGATCGCTTAGCCCACCTCGTTCCGCTTCAAAATCATCTCCATCGCCTCAGCAAAACCGTCCTGCTCGTTGCTCGCGGTGACGTGGGTGGCCTGCTCCTTGACGTTGTCGGTCGCATTGCCCATCGCGATCGAGGTGCCGCTGACGCGGAACATCGCGAGGTCGTTCTGCATGTCGCCGATGGTGGCGACCGCGTCGGTTGAAATGCCGAGGCGCTTGGCCATGGCTTGCACGAAGGTGCCCTTGTCGAAGCCGGGCGGGGTGATGTCGAGGTAGTAGGTTTGCGAACGCACTGCCATCGCCTCGCTGCCGAGTGCCTGCTGCATCGCCTTCTCGCAACGCTCGAGGCCAGCCGCATCGGCGCTGGCGCCGACGATCTTGCAGGCGCTGGCGAGATACGGCGAGAAATCCGTGACGATGGTCGGATCGGAGCGGATCGTATGCTGCTCGTGAGCGACGTATTGGCCATCAGGCTTGTCGATCAGCCATTTGTCGGTGGTGAACAGCCAGATGTCGGAGCCGAAGTCCCGGAGAATTTGCAGGCTTCGCTCGGCCGCGCTCGCCGGGATCAAATGCTGCTCGACCGGTTTCATTTCGGGATCGACGATCGAGGAGCCGTTGAATGGGCCGACCGGCAGCCAGAGCGCCAGCGGCTCGATCAGGAAACGCATGCCGATCGCGGGGCGGCTCGACGTAATCGTGAAGCCGATGCCGGCCTGGTGCAGACGCTGCACGGCGGACCTCGCGCGGTCGGTCAGCGCCTTGTCCTTGGTCAGCAGCGTGCCGTCGACGTCCGAGACGACGAGCGAGATTTTTGTCATGGCGGTCCCTTGGGTGTTTCTTGGGTGTTTGGCCTCAGCGTTTCGCGCCGCCCAGTTTCAACTGCCGCACCGCGCCGTCCACGATCGCTTCCACGGATTCGTCGATCGAGACAGTGATCACGTGCTCGCCGGCCTCCGGCGGCTCCAGCGTGTTGAACTGGCTCGTCAGCAGGCCGGGCGGCATGAAGTGCCCCTTGCGTTGCGCCAGGCGTGCGGCGATCAGCTCCTTCGTGCCCCTGAGGAAGACGAAACGGACGTCGTCGCGTCCGCGCAGCAGCACGTCCCGATAAGTATGCTTCAGCGCCGAGCAGGCGATGATCACGTGCTCGCCCTTGTCACAGACCCGCGCGATCTCGTCGGCGATGGCGTTGAGCCAGGGCCAGCGATCCTCGTCGGTGAGGGGATGGCCGGCCCGCATCTTCTCGACATTGCTGGCGGGATGAAAGCTGTCGCCGTCCTCGAAGCGCCAGCCGAGGCGCTCGCCCAACGCTTTTGCAACCGTGCTCTTGCCCGAGCCCGACACGCCCATCACGATCAATGCACAAGGTGCTTCAACGCCCGTCACGAATTCCCCCCGGAAGCGCGGCCTGGTCGACCAGCCAGACGGTCTCGCCATTCGAGCGCGCGCGTACAGCCGGCAGAGTCTCGCCATTGAGCAGGCGCGTCAAGATCGGCTGCTTGTCGTGCCCCGCTATCTCGAACAGCATTTCGCGGCAGGACGCCAGCGCGGGCAGGGTGAGCGAGACCCGTGGCACGAAGGGGGCAACATTGGCCTTGAGGACGCCGACCACCCAGCGTTTCGTCTCCTCGATCGCGGGGTAACCCGGGAAGAGCGACGCCGTGTGGCCGTCGGGACCTGCGCCCATCAAGACCATGTCGAACAGCGGCCGCGCCGGATCCAGGCTTTCCGCGCCATAGAAAGCCTGCAGCTCGCGCGCATAGGCCTCGGCGCTCTGATCGGGGGTGTCAGCCGTCGTCGGGATCGGGTGAACATGGCCGGAGGGCGCGTTGCGATCGAGAAAGGTCGCGCGGGCAACCGCCATATTGTTGAGGGGGTCGCTTTCGGGCACGAAGCGCTCGTCACCGATGAACCAGTGCACGCGCTCCCACGGGATTTTTTCGCGCCAGGCCTCGCTGCCCAGCAGATGGTAGAGCTTCTTCGGGCTGGAGCCGCCGGTCAGGCAGATCGCGATGCGCCCGGGATTGTCGGCGATTCGCGCCATCACCCGCTCGGCCGCGGCCCGCGCGAGAGCCTCGGCGTCGGCCGCGACGATGAGCTTCGGCTGTCCGGCCGCCGTCACGAAAACTTGCGCCAGCTTCGGCCGTCGCGGCGGAGCAATTCATCGGCGCAGGCGGGGCCGTCGCTGCCGGCTTGATAGGTCTCGATGCCGTTGCTGCCCGCGTTCTTCCAGGCGTCCAGGAACGGCTGCACCGCCTGCCATCCGGCTTCGATGCCGTCGGCGCGCTGGAACAGGATGTTGTCGCCGATCATGCAGTCGTAGATCAGCGTCTCGTAGCCGGTCGAGGGATCGGCCCGGAAATAGTCGCCATAGCGGAACTTCATCTCGACGCCGTCGATGGTGACGCTCGGCCCCGGGATCTTGGCGTTGAACTGGAGCTCGATGGTCTCGGTCGGCGCGATGCCGATCGTGAGGAAGTTCTGGGAGAGGCGATCGACAGCGGTGCCTGAGAACATCGACAACGGTGCCTGCTTGAACTTGATCGCGACCTCGGTGCGCTTGTGGCCGAGCGCCTTGCCGGTGCGCAAATAGAACGGCACGCCGGCCCAGCGCCAATTGTCGATCATCAGTTTCAGCGCGACAAAGGTCTCGGTGGTGCTGCCGGGTTTGACGTCCTCGGTCTTTCGATAGTCCGGGATCTCATCGTCGCCGATTCGCCCCGAGAGATATTGGGCGCGCACCGAACTCTTCAGCGCTTCTTCCTCGCTCGGGCGCTGAATCGAGGTCAGAATCTCGGCCTTCTCGGAGCGCACCGAATGGGCGTCGAAACGCGCCGGCGGCTCCATCGCGACCAGCGACATCAGCTGAAACAGATGGTTCGGCACCATGTCGCGCAGCGCGCCGGTGGCATCGTAGAAGCCGCCGCGATGGCCGACGCCGAGCTTTTCCTCCACCGTGATCTGGATGTGGTCGATATGGTTGCGATTCCAGATCGGCTCGAACATGCCGTTGGCAAAGCGCAGCACCAGGATGTTCTGCACCGTCTCCTTGCCGAGATAGTGATCGATCCGGTAGATCTGGTGCTCGTCCATGATCTTCAGCAGCTCGCCATTCAGCGCTCGCGCCGAGGCGAGGTCGGTGCCGAACGGCTTTTCGATCACCAGCCGGCGCCACGCGCCGTTCTCCTTCATCATTCCGGTGCGGCCGAGCTCGCGCGCGGTCGGCGCGAACGCAGCCGGCGGGGTCGCGAGGTAGAACAGCCGGTTGCCGCCGGTGTCCTGCGCGCATTCCAGAGAATCCAGATGCTCGCGCAGGCGATCAAAGGATGGCGGATCCTTTGCGTCGGCTTCGACGAAGGTCACGCATTCCAGCAGCTTCTTGGCAATGTCGTCGTCCACCGGACGGGTCGCGAACTGGCGCAAGCCCTTCAACAGGCTGTCGCGCAGCTCGTCGTCCGACTGGCTCCGGCGGGCGACGCCGACCACGCAAAACTTTTCCGGTAACAGATGCTCGGCCGCAAGATTGTAGAGCGATGGCATCACCAGCCGATGGGTGAGGTCGCCGGTGACACCAAAGATGACGAAGGCGCAATTTTCCGGCTTGCGCTTGGCTTGCAGGTCTTTTGTCACGAACTATTGGCCTTCGCTTGTTACGTTTTACTTCCGAGCTATTTGGGCTTCGAAGCAGCCGACTGCTTCGGCTCCTTGTGGCCGCCGAAGCCGGCTCGCATCGCTGAGAGAATTTTCTCCGCGAAGGTGTGTTCCTTGCGCGAACGGAAACGTGCGAACAGCGCCGCGGTCAGGACTTCGGCCGGCACGGCCTCGTCGATTGCGGCGTTCACGGTCCAGCGTCCTTCGCCGGAATCCTCGACGAAACCGGAATATTCCGTCAACGCCGGGCTGTCGGCGAGTGCCGTCGAGGTGAGATCGAGCAGCCAGGACGGGATCACGCTGCCGCGCCGCCACACTTCGGCAATATCGGCGAGATCGAAATCGTAACGATGATCCGCCGGCAAGGCCTCGATGTTGGCGTTCTTGAGGATGTCAAAACCTTCGGCGTAGGCCTGCATCAGGCCGTATTCGATGCCGTTGTGGATCATCTTGACGAAATGCCCGGCGCCGACGGGGCCGGCATGGATGTAGCCCTGCTCGATGCGGGGATCGCGGCCCTCACGTCCCTCCGTGCGCGGAATGCCGCCGGCGCCGGGCGCGAGCGCGGCGAAGATCGGATCGAGTCGATCGACCACCTGTTTCTCGCCGCCGATCATCATGCAATAGCCGCGCTCGAGGCCCCAGACGCCGCCGGAGGTGCCGACGTCGACATAGTGGATGCCGCGCTCCTTCAGCGCCTTGCCGCGGCGGACGTCGTCCTGCCAGAACGTGTTGCCGCCGTCGATGATGACGTCGCCTTCCTGCATGGCACCCGCGATCGTGTCGATCGTGGTCTCGGTGATGTGGCCGGCCGGCAGCATCACCCAGGCCGTGCGCGGCCGCTCCAGTTTCGCAATGAACTCTTCGAGCGTCGCCGAGCCTGTCGCGCCGTCTGCGGCAAGGCCCGCGACGGCCTTGGCGTCCTTGTCGTAGACCACCGTCGAATGTCCGTGGCGCATCAGCCGTCGAACGATGTTGCCGCCCATCCGGCCGAGGCCGATCATGCCGAGTTGCATTTGAGGAATTCCCCTTAGTTCAGTGCGTCGTTGAGCGCCGCATTGAGCGCCGCGAGACCCTTCTTGAGCCCACCCTTCAGGTGGACCCGCAGCGCGCGCCGGCCGCGCTCGGTAAGCACGTCGAAGTCGCCGCGCGCCTGCGCGGCCTTGATGACGCCGAAGCTGGCCTTCTGGCCCGGCACCGGCAAGTCCTTGGCATCGTCGGCGGTGATCTGGAGGAACACGCCGCTGTCGGGCCCGCCCTTGTAGGCCTGCCCGGTGGAGTGCAGGAAACGCGGTCCGAACTCGGCGCAGGTTGCGACATGTCGCTTCTCGCGCACTTCGAGCCGCATGGCCTGGAGCGCGTCGATCGTCGCCTTGTCGCGCGCGATGTAGCCGAGCAGGGCGACATAATCGCCATGCTTGGAGCGCGACAGATGCGCCTTCAGCCATGAGGTGAGGTCGCCGTTGGCGCCGGCGGCGCGCAGGGCCGCGGCATTGGTCTCGTCGGTGTAGAGATCGGCCTCGGTGGTGCTGACCACCGGCCGTTCGGCCGGCAGCGCGCCGGTCTTTTCGAACGAGGCGGTGAGCTCCCGGGTCTTGATCTTGGCCGCTTCCACGTCCGGCTGGTCGAACGGGTTGATGCCGAGGATGCTGCCCGCCACCGCCGTTGCCATCTCGAAGCGGAAGAACTCCTGGCCGAGATGGTCGATCGACTTCATCACGATGCGCACGACGGGGTGGCCGGCCGCTTCGATCGCAGCCAGCTGCGAGTCATGGGCGGCGTCTGCTTCGCCCTCGATACGGATGTCGATGAAGAGCCGGTCATTGCCGTAGACCGCGGGCTCGCCCAGCGGCTCGCCGTCGATCGGGATCAGGCCCTTGCCGTCCTTGCCGGTCGATTCTGCGATGAGCTGCTCGGCCCAGGCGCCGAAATCGGCGATCTTCTTCGACGACAGGATCGTCACCTTGTCGCGGCCTTCAAGCGCTGCATGGCCCATGGCAAGGCCGAGCTGCACGCCGGGGTTCTCACTTGGCGGCACGTCCGGTCCGCAGGAGCGGGCCATCGCAAGCGCGTGCTTGACGAAGGTCTTGATATCGATGCCCGCGGTTGCCGCCGGCACCAGCCCGAAAGGCGAGAGCACCGAGTAGCGTCCGCCGATGGAGGGCTCGCCGTGGAAGATGCGCGCGTAGTTCAGCGTCTTCGCCGCCTTCTCCAGCGACGATCCGGGATCGGTGACCGCAATGAAGCGATGGCCGGTCTTGACCTTCGGCCCGACCGCCTGCGCGACGCGCTCGTGGAAATAATCCTTCATCGCATTCGGTTCGGTGGTGCCACCGGACTTGCTGGAGACGATGAACACGGTGTTGGCGATGTCGATCCTGGCCTCCATCGCCCGCACCTGGGCCGGATCGGTGGAATCCAGCACGTGCAGCTTCGGGAACCCGGGCTTCTTGCCGAAGGTCTCTGCCAGCACCTCCGGCCCGAGGCTTGATCCGCCCATGCCGAGCACGACGGCGTCGGAGAATTTCTGGCCTTTCACGCGGCTGGCATAGTCCTCATAGTCGGCGACGTCGGCCTTGGCGGCGCTGTCGAGCCAGCCGAGCCATTTATCCTCGTCGGTGCCGGTCCAGACCGACTTGTCGCGCTGCCAAAGCCGGCGGATCTTTGCCGACGCGCGCCATTCCTCGGTGCTCTTGGCCACGGCCTTGCCGAGACCGTCGCCGAGCGAGAGAAGCTGGCGGTCGATCGCGGGCCCAAGCACGGTGGCGCGCTTGTGGGCGACCGCGCCATAGAGCTTGTCGGCGGCATCGGCGAACTGCTTGACGCCGTCCTTGACGAGCTCCTCGGTGATGGCATCGAGCGAGACGCCGGAGCGCTCCAGCTCTTCCAGCACGCGCCTGGCGTCGTCGACATTCTCTTCCAGGCTGTCGCGCGGCGTGCCATGGTCGCGGAACGCATCCAGTGTCGCCGGCGGCACGGTGTTGATGGTGTCGGGGCCGATCAATTCCTCGACATAGAGGACGTCGCTGTAATCCTTGTTCTTGGTGCCGGTCGAGGCCCACAGCATGCGCTGCGGCTTGGCGCCCTTGGCCGCGAGCTTGTCCCAGCGGGGACCTGAGAACAGGCGCTTGTAATCCTGGTAGGCGACCTTCGCATTGGCGATCGCGACCTTGCCCTTCAGCGCGGCGAGCCGTTCCTTCTCGCTTGGGTCGTTGGCGCGGGCGATCTTCTCGTCGAGCTGCTTGTCGACCACCGAGTCGATGCGGCTGACGAAAAAGCTCGCCACGCTCGCCACGTGCGAGGGGTCGCCGCCACCTGCGACGTATGTCTCCAGACCGGCGAGATAGGCCTCGGCAACCTGCAGATAGACGTCCCTGGAGAACAGCAGCGTGATGTTGATGCTGATGCCGTCGCCGATCAGGGTCTCGATCGCCGGCAGGCCCTCAGGCGTTGCCGGCACCTTCACCATCAGGTTCTTGCGGTTGACGTCCTTCCAGAGCCGCCGCGCCTCTGTGACCGTTTCACCGGTGTCCATCGCCAGATAGGGCGAGACTTCCAGGCTGACATAGCCGTCGCCGCCCTTGAGGCGGTCGTAGACCGGGCGCAGCACGTCGGCGGCGTTCTGGATGTCCTCGACCGCGACGGCCTCGAACAGGTCGGCGACCGACCGATCGCCGCGCTTCAATGCCTTGCCGATCGGCGCGTCGTATTCGTCCGAGCTGCCGATCGCTTTTTCGAAGATCGAGGGGTTGGAGGTGACGCCCTTGACGCCGTCGGTGTCGATCAGCCGCTTCAGGTCGCCCTTGGCGATGAAGCCGCGGGCCAGGAAGTCCAGCCAGACGGCTTGTCCGTGCTTTTCCAGTTCTTTGACGGGATTCATGATGCTAATTTATCTCCAAGCCTGCGGGCGAGGGGTTTCCGCGCCGGTCCTGACGCGCTATCCTCTAGCTTACATGCATCCTTGAGGGAACCAATCAAGGGTATGGGCGTCATATCCTCCAGTGTAACTCCGTCGCGGTCATGGCGATCCGCGTAGAGGGAGCCGAGTTGCGTAAAAGGTCGTTGGCCGTGAGAAATCGGCCTGGTCTCGTTGCGTAACGTCAGCTGCCTCGGCTCGTCGCTAGTGGCTGCGCGGAGTACTCATCAGCGGATTCCGGTCCGCCTGATGCGTCGTGGCTCGGTCGCGAATGGCCATGCTGGGGGAAAGCATGCAAGCACATCATGACCGTCTGGCGCTCGCTGTCACAGACAGTCCGCAATCGGCCCCGTCGACCGGAAGCGTCGATGCGTCCCATGATCTCGAAATCGGTCCATGTACGACCCAAACCCGGCTGCTGGTCGTAGCGGGCTTCGCCACGACGCTGCTCAGCGCGACACTCGCCTTGGGCTGGTGGGATGCTTTTGGCGATTACGACACGACGGTCGGCTCTGCTGGCGTGATGGTGTTCGCCCTGATGACCGGTCGGCTGATCTGGATGCTCCCCGCCGAACGGGGATCGGTGGTGATCGTCACCCCCTATGGCATCCGCGATCTCCGCATCGGCAATGAATTTCTGCTGTGGGACTCGATCGCGGAGATTTCGGCTGAAGAACGCCGCGGGCGCAAGGTGATCGTGCTGACGCCGACGCCGGCCTTGCAGCGGCAGCTCTGCACCATCCGCGGCTTGGCCCGTTGTGCGCAGGACGATCGGCAGAACGACCGCATCGTCATCCAGTCGGAGGGCCTGGCGACCGATTTTGATACACTGCTGCGCGCTTGCCGCGACTGTCACGCCGCCGGCGGTCCACGCACCGCAATGCAGCAGGAAGATGAACGCGGCACCCAAGGCTTCGCCGTACAAGCGTCATAAGATCGCCGTTCGCAGATCGCTATGATGGGGCGCCGGATGAACGCATCCCCGGTAACGCCCGGATGTTGCGAGCGAGTGACATTTTCTGGAAATGAGCCAATATAGACAAAGATTCGCTCAAATATCAGGCAGGTGCCTGTTCGTAACTCACCCTGTGCCTACGTTGTGCGTTGCGCCGAGAAGGCGCCCGGGTGTCGAATGATCGTCATGTGCTCACGCTGATTCGAGAGTGGCGCTAAGGAACGGTCCGGTCGCTGCTTTCGTTCAATTGTGTAGCGGAACTCACGCGGAGAGGGATCATGTACAACGATTCTCTATTCAACGCTTTCGCTAAGTCGTTCGAGGCGAGAAGCCAACACGACATGTCGATGGCGGAATATCTGGAATCGTGTCGAAGCGATCCCATGAAATACGCGAACGCGGCCGAACGACTGCTAGCAGCGATCGGTGAGCCCCAGACGATTGACACGGCCAAGGACCCACGCCTTGGCCGTATTTTTTTGAACCGCACGATCCGCACCTATCCGGCCTTCGCCGGCTTCTACGGCATGGAAGAAACCATCGAGCGCATCGTCGGTTTCTTCCGTCACGCGGCGCAGGGCCTCGAAGAGCGCAAGCAGATCCTGTATCTGCTCGGTCCAGTCGGCGGCGGCAAATCCTCGCTCGCCGAGCGGCTCAAGTCGCTGATGGAAGTGCACCCGATCTACGTGCTCAAGGCCGGCGACGAGCTCTCGCCCGTGTTCGAAAGCCCGCTCAGCCTGTTCGATCCGGATCAGCTCGGCCCGATGCTGGAAGAGAAATACGGCATTCCGCGCCGCCGTCTCACCGGCCTGATGAGCCCATGGTGCTACAAGCGGCTGGAAGCCTTTGGCGGCGACATTTCCCAGTTTCGGGTCGCAAAGATCCAGCCGTCGCGGCTGCGCCAGATCGGCATCGCCAAGACCGAGCCGGGTGACGAGAACAACCAGGACATCTCCTCGCTGGTCGGCAAGGTCGATATCCGCAAGCTCGAAACCTACGCGCAGAATGATCCCGACGCCTACAGCTATTCCGGCGGCCTCAACCGCGCCAACCAGGGCGTGCTCGAGTTCGTCGAGATGTTCAAGGCGCCGATCAAGATGCTGCACCCGCTGCTCACCGCGACGCAGGAAGGCAACTACATCGGCACCGAGAACATCGGCGCGATTCCGTTCACCGGCGTCATCCTCGCGCACTCCAACGAAGCCGAGTGGTCGAGCTTCAAGGCCAACAAGAACAACGAGGCCTTCATCGACCGCATCTGCGTGATCAAGGTGCCTTATTGCCTGCGGATCACGGAAGAGCAGAAGATCTACGAGAAGCTGATCCAGGGCTCCGAGCTCGCGGCCGCGCCTTGCGCGCCCTCGACGCTGGAGACGCTGGCGCGGTTCTCGGTGATGTCGCGGCTGCGCAAGCACGAAAATTCCACGACCTACGCCAAGATGAGGGTCTACGACGGCGAGAGCCTGAAGGAGACCGATCCGAAGGCGCGCAGCGTCCAGGAATATCGCGATGCCGCCGGCGTCGACGAGGGCATGGACGGTGTCTCCACCCGCTTTGCCTTCAAGATCCTGGCTGCGACCTTCAACCACGATCCGCAGGAAGTCGCCGCCGACGCCGTGCATCTGATGTACGCGCTGGAGCAATCGATCAAGCGCGAGCAGCTGCCCGAGGAAGTCGAGAAGCGCTACCTCGAATTCATCAAGGCGGACCTTGCACCGCGTTATGCCGAGTTCATCGGAAACGAGATCCAGAAGGCTTATCTCGAATCCTACTCGGATTACGGCCAGAACCTGTTCGACCGCTACGTCGACTACGCCGATGCCTGGATCGAGGACCAGGATTTCAAGGACGCCGACACCGGCCAGCTGCTTGATCGCGAGCTCTTGAACCAGGAGCTGACCAAGATCGAGAAGCCGGCGGGCATCGCCAACCCGAAGGATTTCCGCAACGAGGTGGTCAAATTCTCGTTACGGTCGCGCGCCCAGAACGGCGGCAAGAATCCGACCTGGATCTCCTACGAGAAGATTCGCGATGTGATCGAAAAGCGGATATTCTCCCAGGTCGAGGACCTGCTTCCGGTCATCTCCTTCGGGTCGAAGAAGGACGGCGAGACGGAGAAGAAGCACGGCGAGTTCGTCGCACGCATGGTGGAGCGCGGCTACACCGAGCGTCAGGTTCGCCGGCTCGTCGAATGGTACATGCGCGTGAAGCAGGCCGGTTGAGGCGGATGGAAAAGTGCCGATTCACATTATTGACAGGCGCCTGAATCCAGGCGGCAAGAGTCTCGAGAACCGGCAGCGGTTCTTGCGTCGGGCCAAATCCCTGGTGCAGGGCGCCGTCAAGAAGACCTCGCAGGAACGCGACATCAAGGACGTCCTGGAGGGTGGCGAGGTCACGATTCCGCTCGACGGCATGCACGAGCCGCGTTTCCGCCGCGACGGCGGAACGCGCGACATGGTGTTGCCCGGCAACAAGAAGTTCATCGAGGGCGACTATCTCCAGCGCTCCGGCCAGGGCAGCGCCAAGGATTCCGGTCCGGGCGAAGGCGACAGCGAGGACGCCTTCCGCTTCGTGCTCAGCCGCGACGAATTCGTCGATCTCTTCCTCGATGATCTCGAGCTTCCCGATCTCGCCAAACGCAAGATCGCGCAGACCGAGAGCGAGGGCATCCAGCGCGCCGGCTACACCACGTCGGGCTCGCCATCCAACATCTCGGTGAGCCGGACGGTTCGGCGCGCAATGGCGCGCCGTATCGCGCTCAAGCGTCCCAGCAAGGAGGAGATCGAGGAGCTCGAAGCCGCCATCGCCGCATGCGCGGATGAGGACGAGCGTCTGCTGCTGCTGGCCCAGCTCGAAAAACTGAAGGCGAAGTCCAAGCGCATTCCCTTCATCGATCCGATCGACATCCGCTACCGCCGCTTCGAGACCGTGCCCAAGCCCGTTGCCCAGGCCGTGATGTTCTGCCTGATGGACGTGTCGGGCTCGATGTCCGAGCACATGAAGGATCTCGCCAAGCGCTTCTACATGCTGCTCTACGTGTTCCTGAAGCGCCGCTACAAGCATGTCGACATCGTCTTCATCCGCCACACCGATCGCGCCGAGGAGGTGGACGAGCAGACCTTCTTCTACGGCCCGGCTTCCGGCGGCACGCTGGTCTCCAGCGCGCTGCAGGCCATGCACGAGATCGTGCGCGAACGCTTCAGCCCGTCGGACTGGAATATCTACGCTGCGCAAGCCTCCGACGGCGACAATTCCTATTCCGACGGCGAGCTCGCGGGCATGCTGCTGACCGACAAGATCCTGCCGGTCTGCCAGTTCTTCGCCTATCTCGAGGTCGGCGAGTCCGGCGGCAGTGCCTTCGATCTGTCCGACTCCTCGCTCTGGACCCTCTACGAGCGCCTGCGCAACAGCGGCGCACCGCTCTCGATGCGCAAGGTCAGCGAGCGTAGCGAGATTTTTCCGGTGTTCCACGATCTGTTTCAGCGCCGCGACACTGCCCAGGAGAAAGCCGCTCCATGACGGAACGCTTGTTCGAAGGCGCCGATTGGGATTTTCACACCTTGCAGCGCATCACGGATGCCTGCGAGGAGGTGGCGACGAAAGATCTCGGGCTCGACGTCTATCCGAACCAGATCGAGGTCATCACCGCCGAGCAGATGCTGGACGCCTATTCGTCCGTCGGCATGCCGCTGTTCTACAAGCACTGGTCGTTCGGAAAGCACTTTGCGTATCACGAGGCCTCATACCGCAAGGGCCTCATGGGTCTCGCCTATGAGATCGTGATCAACTCCTCGCCCTGCATCTCCTACCTGATGGAGGAGAACACGGCGACGATGCAGACCCTGGTGATCGCGCACGCCGCCTTCGGCCACAACCACTTCTTCAAGAACAACTATCTCTTCAAGCAGTGGACCGACGCCGACGGCATCCTGGACTATCTGGATTTCGCCAAGAACTACGTCATGCAATGCGAGGATCGCTACGGCCGCGTCGAGGTCGAGCGCACCCTTGATGCCGCGCATGCGCTGATGTCGCATGGGATCGACCGCTATCCCGGCAAGAAAAAGCTCGATCTGCGCGCCGAAGAGAAGCGGGCAGGGCGCCGCCGTCAGCATGAGGAGGAGGTCTTCAACGACCTCTGGCGTACCGTGCCGGCGGGAAAGAGCAAGACCCGGTCCGCGCTCAGCATCGAACGGCGCCGCAAGCTGCTCGGCCTGCCGCAGGAGAACCTGCTGTATTTTCTCGAGAAGAGCGCGCCGCGGCTGGCGCCCTGGCAGCGCGAGCTGTTGCGCATCGTCCGCCACATCGCGCAATATTTCTATCCGCAGAGCCAGACCAAGGTGATGAACGAGGGGACGGCGACTTACGTCCACTATCGCATCATGACCAAGCTGCATCAGCAGGGCCGCATCAGCGACGGCAATTTCCTCGAATTCCTGCAGTCGCACACCAACGTCGTGTTCCAGCCCGAATTCGACGACCAGCGCTTTTCCGGCTTCAATCCCTATGCGCTCGGCTTCGCCATGATGCAGGACATCGAGCGCATCGTCACAAGGCCGGAAGACGAGGACCGCGAATGGTTCCCGGACATCGCCGGCAAGAACGACGTGATGGGCGTGCTGCGCGACGTCTGGGCCAACTACCGCGACGAAAGCTTCATCGCCCAGTTCCTAAGTCCGAAGCTGATGCGGCACCTCCGCATGTTCCACCTGCATGACGACCCCGAGGAACGTGCCGGCATCCGGGTCGATGCCATTCACGACGAGCGCGGCTTCCGCCGCGTCCGCCGCGAGCTGGCACGGCAGCACGATGTCGGCTACATCGACGCGAATATCGAGGTGGTCGACGTCGATCTCTCCGGCGACCGGCGCCTGATCCTGCATCACCATGTCATCAAGGGCGCGCAGCTCAACGAGACCGACGCCAAGCGCGTGCTCCAGCATCTGGCCGATCTCTGGACCTACGACGTCGCACTGATCGAGGTCGACGCCAACGACAAGGTGCTGCGCGAATATGTCGTGAGCCCGCGCCCGATCTCGGCGGTGGCCTGAGGGCGGCTGACTATTCGGAGCAATACGGCGAGATGCGCATTGATGTGCCCTCGCCCCTTGTGGGAGAGGGCGGCGACGCCGGGAGACACAAGCTCACTGCGGTGAGGGGTATCTCTCCACATTTCCGTGTCGATAAAGACCCCTCATCCGGCGCTTCGCGCCACCTTCTCCCACAAGGGGAGAAGGAAAGCGTTCGTGGCCCACAACGGCTGTTCTATCCGGAACGTTTGGCCGGCTGCTTCTTGGCTTTCGACGCATTCAGCTCTACCGCCGCGCGGATCAGCGCCTTCAACGCCTTCTCGTTGATCTTTTCGCCTTCGCGAATATCGATCGCGCGGCGCACGTTGCCGTCGAGGCTCGAGTTGAACAGGCCGGCGGGATCCTCCAGCGCCGCGCCCTTGGCAAACGTCAACTTCACCACGGCCTTGTAGGTCTCGCCGGTGCAGATGATGCCGTCGTGCTCCCACACCGGCACGCCGCGCCATTTCCATTCCTCGACGATTTCAGGGTCGGCGTCCTTGATCAGGCCGCGGATTCGCCCGAGCATCTCGCCGCGCCAGTCGCCGAGCTCCTTGATCCTGCCGTCGATCATCCTGGAGGGCGAAGCGCCATCCGTCTTCGTCGCGCTGCTGTTTTTCGCGGTCACGGCCTTCTTCATGTTCACGCCTCTTGTCGGGCGCCGCGGCGGCGGCCGAGATATGGCTGCGCGAACATATAGAGCCCGGTCGCGAGCAACGGGATCAGTGGGACCAGCGCGAGGAAGCCGATCCAGATGGCCTGGAGCTGCATGGTCATGGCGACGATGTTGGCGATGACGGCAAGCGTGAAAGCGATCGACAGCCAGCGATGGATCTGCCGAATCCACATGTTTCCGGTCAATGAAACCTCCTCTTGAGATGATCGAATGAAGGCCGGTGGCCGAGCTAATCTGCCCGCGCCAGCAGCTCGTCCAGCTTGGCGAAAAACTGCTTCCAGCCGGCATGCGCGCCGCCGAAAGCCTGCTTCTGCGTCGGGCTGAAGCCGGCTTGCTCGACACGCAGATGCGTGCCTGCGCCCGTCGGGGTCAGCGTGAAGGTCACGACGCTCTTGAGATCGAACGCCGCATCGTCATGCGAGAAATTCCAGGTGTAGGCGAGCGTCTTCTGCGGCTCGATGGTGAGGACCTCGCAGTCCAGCACGCCGCCCCACTCGCCGCGAAGGTTGAAGCGGTGGCCCACGTTCGGCTTGAAGTCGTTCTTCATCAGCCATTCCTCGATCAGATGCGGCTGCGTCAGCGCGCGCCAGATCCGCTCTGCCGGAAAGGCAAATTCGCGCTCGACGACGACAGATCGGGTTTCGGCCGCGGATTCGTTCATTGGTCCATCCTCTTCAGGAGATCGTCGAGCGCGTCGAGCCGGTTCTGCCAGAACCCGGCCATCTGGCTGGTCCAGTCGATCAGCGGATTGAGCGCGCCGGGCTGGGCGCTGTAATGCGTCTGCCGCCCTTGATGCCGGTCGCGCACGAGGCCAGCCTGCTTCAGCGCGCCGAGATGTTTTGAGACCGCCGGCTGGGAAACGCCCGACAGTGCCGTCAGAGCCCCGACCGTCTGTTCGCCCTCGCGGCACAAGCGCTCGAAGATCGCCCGACGGGTGGGGTCGGCGAGCGTCCTGAACAGAAGGTCGTGGGCGGCGACGGGCATATAATCCATAACTTGTAAGTTATGGATGTACTCATAACCGTGGAGTTATGGGTAAGTCAAGAGGTTGTCTCGCCCGGCGGCGCCCCACGTTTCCGTCATTGCGAGCGAAGCGAAGCAATCCAGAATCTTTCCGCGGAGGGACTCTGGATTGCTTCGTCGCGAGGGCTCCTCGCAATGACGGCGGGAAGGCTGCGCAAGCGGCCCCTACGGCCGCAGATAGAGATAACCCTGCGACTGGAGCTCGGCCAAACGGACCACGCCGCCCTTCTCCGCGCTGACGAAGCCCGGCAGGAGATCCGTGAGCGTGACGTTCTGCGCCTTCATCGTGTTGCCGCAGGCGGCAAGCTCGACGCCATCCTTGGAGAAATCGCCGACGCGCTTGCTGATGTCAGGGTTGGCCTGCGCCCAGTGAAACGCCTTCAGCGCCGGCCCGTGGATCACCAGCGCGATCGTCACATGCTCGGGGCCGCCGACGCCGTCGATGTGGTTCTGGATGTTGCCGAGCACGAAATTGACCTTCTCGGCATCGCTCAAATGATAGACCACCTTCAGCTTGTTGCCCGCGCCGGCTTCGGTCGCGGCCTCGGTCGCGGCCTTGGCGCTAGAGGCGCCAAGCGCCGCGCCCAGGCCTGAGATGGCGCTCCACAACATGTTCCGGCGGTTCATGACGATCTCCCTCGATTGCGCCGGACACATATCATTTGTGGCGGAGCGCGGCGAGTTCCTTGCGGTCGGTCACGAGCGAGGCGCATTCCTTATTGTCCGTTCGATCCAGGCGGAAAATCCCGTCATCGGCCCCGGCGACCAGCGACAGTTCGGCATCCTCATCCGGCTTGTTGTTCTGCCAGACTCTGACCCGCGCCAGCCGCACGATCGCCGATTTGTCGTCCTTTGAGAGCGCGACGCCGATGCCGCCGCCCTCGCAGTCGACGCCGCAACCGAGGCGGATCTCGGTGCCGTCCTTGGTCAACACGGTGTGATGACAGGAGCCGCTGGAGTCGAAATCGCCGGAGCGGTGACGATATCTGAAGCCGAGGCGGAAGGCGTTATGGAGCTGCTTGTCTTCGGTGTCCAATTCCGCCGAGATCAGCAGCTTCATCGAGGCGACCTTCTGCTTCGGATGGCGCGCCAGATGCTCGGCATCATAGCGCCGCACGAAGCAGGCATAGGCCTTGTTGCCGGGTGCGCCCGCATACATGCGCGCGTTGAAGGTCTCGGCCTCGGCCTCGGCCTTGCTGGCCTCACGGATATCGTCGGCCTCCTCGGCGTAAGCAGCGCCGCCGAGCGCGGTAAGGAAGACGGCAGCAACGAGAGAAAGCTTCATGATGATGGCCTCGCGTGCAGCGGCTGAGCTGTACGCTGTAGACGCGGCCCGGGTGCGACGCGTTCAACGTCCGCACATCTGACAGGATCATCGCTGGGCGGAGCCAGGTGATCAGTTCCACGCCGGGCTTTAGTCATCGGTGGGGTCATGAAGGTTCATTCGACGTGACCCCTTCGCCTTTCGGAACCTGACGCCCTGCGGTTCTTCCGACATTGCCCGACTTCATCGATGTGATAGCCTTCACAGACGATCGCCTCTGGCGGTTGTAGGCTGGGGGCCTGCCTTGTAAGTTTGTGGAGTCCCCCGCGATGGGCGAAATTCGCAACTTCAGATCCGGGAATGACGAGCCGCCCACGCACGGCCCGATGCCTCGTCGTCTCGCGGCCATCATTGTCGGTGACATCGCTTCCTACAGCCGCCTGATGCAGGCCGACGAGGAGGGCACGCACGTCCGCGTCAAGCGGATCGAGCGGGATCTCATCCAGCCCAGCATCGTCGAACACCATGGAAATCTGGTGAAGACGACGGGCGATGGCTTCATCGCGATCTTCGACAGTCCGGTCGAGGCCGTGCGATGCAGCATCGTCATCCAGCAGAATCTCATCGGCCGCAACGCCTCGCTTCCGAAGGAGACGAGGATCGAGTACCGGATTGGTGTCAATCTCGGTGACGTCATCGTGGAGCCGGATGACGTCTACGGCGATGGTGTCAACATCGCGACGCGCATCGAGGGCATCGCCGAGCCAGGCCAGGTCTTTATCTCCGGCGCGATCTACGAGCAGATCAAGCACAAGGTCGTGTGCGGTTACGAGTCGCTCGGGGACCGCAAAGTCAAGAACATCACCGATCCCGTGCGCGTCTATAAAGTGCTGCCGGATGCAGACGCGGTCGGCAGGACGCGGGGACGGCGCGAGAATGCTCTGATCTTTCTCCTGGGAATCACGCTGTCGGTGATGGCCGCCGGCGTGCTGTGGTATCTGCTGGCTCAGGCGCCGGGCAGGGTGGGCGAGCAGGCCGCCGTCACTACCGTTTCTCCTAACGCTTCTTCTGCCGCATCGCCAAGCCCGCAGCCTCTGCGCGAAGCCGCGCCGCAGACGCCGCAGCCTTCTCCTTCGTCGGCTTCGTTACCTCCGTCGCCCGCTCCAGCGCCAACTCAATCGACAACTGCCGTCCGCGAACCCGAGATGGTCGCCATTCGCGGCGGCAGCTTTGCGATGGGAAGCAATGACGACCCGACCGAGCGTCCTGTCCATCAGGTGACGGTCAGACCGTTCTCGATCGGCAAATATCCGGTGACCGTGCAGGAATGGAACGAGTGCGCCGCTGCAAAGGCGTGCGGCTTCACGGCGATCGGCAAGGACGATGCACCGGTCAGCAATGTGAGCTGGACCGACGCGCAGCAATATGCGGCCTATCTCGCGCAGGCGACGAAGAAGACCTATCGGCTTCCGAGCGAAGCCGAATGGGAATATGCCGCGCGTGGCGGAACGCAGACCAAATATTGGTGGGGCGACAAGCTGCAGCCGGGCATGGCCGGTTGCAAGGATTGCGGTGATCTCGCGGCCGAGCAACCGGCGAAGGTCGGCAGCTTCAGGCCGAATCCGTTCGGGCTCCACGACATGGGCGGCGGCGTCGATCAGTGGGTCGAGGACTGCTGGCACAAAACCTATCAGGGCGCGCCCGGTGACGGCTCGGCATGGAGCAGCGGGGACTGCAGCGCTCATGTCCTGCGCTCGGGCTCCTGGAAGAACGATTCGAGATATGTGCGGCCGTCCAACCGCGACGGCTACGACACCAATGTTCGTTATCCCACGCACGGATTCCGCGTGGCGCTCAGTCCCTAAGTGGTGGAGTTGGTTTGATGCAGATATTTCGTTGCGTCGCGCTGGCGGCGGCGCTTGCATTGCTCCCGGCGGTAGCTTTCTCGCAAGGCAAGACCGCGCCCAAGGACGCAAAGCTCTATTTCATCACCCCGCATGACGGGCAGAAGGTCCGCGGCGGATTCTGGGTCCGGTTCGGCTTGCGCAACATGGGAGTGACCCATGCCGGCGACGAGTATCAGAACGCCGGTCATCATCATTTGCTGATTGACGTCAATGACCCCATCGATCCCAAGGAGCCGATCCTGCAGGACAAGTCGCATCTGCATTTCGGGGCGGGGCAGACCGAAACGCTGCTCGAGCTTCCGCCCGGAACGCACACGCTTCAACTCGTGCTGGGCGATGCCAGGCACTATCCGTTCGAGCCGCCCATCGTGTCGGAGAAGATCACCATACGCGTCAGGCAGCCCGCCACGGCACGGTAGCGATCACCGCAGGCTGGCGTTGAACTTGTCCAGCGCCGCGGAGCCCGGGCAGAGCGTGTCCGCTTCCAGCGTGTTGAGCGGCGTTTCGACCGTGTTGAGATGCTCGTGCAGATCTTCCGCATCAGGATCGACGTAGAGCAGGCCGGTGACGATCTGCCCCTTGGCGGCGTGCTTTTGCAGGAAGGTCTGGGCGCCGAGCCGGTCGTGCGGATCGTAGTCGGCGTCGATCTTGCGTAGCGCGATCCTGCTGCCGTCATGCTGCTCGACCATTTGCACCGTGCCGGGTGCGTAATCCACCGCAATCGGATCGCGGCCGACCAGCACGTCGAGCCGGTTCACCGCGTCATTGTGCTCGCGGACATAGTCGAAGCTCTTGGTCGAGCCGGCGTGGTTGTTGAAGGCGATGCAGGGGCTGATGACGTCGATGAACGACGCGCCCTTGTGACGGATCGCGGCCGCGATCAGCGGCACCAGCTGGGTCTTGTCGCCGGAGAAAGAGCGGGCGACGAAAGTCGCGCCCAACTGCAGCGCGATGGCGACGAGGTCGATGGCGTTGTCGGTGTTGGTGACGCCCTTCTTGGACTTCGAGCCGCGGTCGGCGGTGGCCGAGAACTGGCCCTTGGTCAGGCCGTAGACGCCGTTGTTCTCGACGATATAGGTCATGTTGACGCCGCGCCGGATCGAATGCGCGAACTGGCCGAAGCCGATCGAGGCGGAATCGCCGTCGCCGGAGACGCCGAGATAGATCAAATCGCGATTGGCGAGGTTGGCGCCGGTCAGGACCGAGGGCATGCGGCCGTGCACGGAATTGAAGCCGTGCGAATTGCCGAGGAAATAGTCCGGCGTCTTCGACGAGCAGCCGATGCCCGAGATCTTGGCGACCCGGTGCGGCTCGATCGAAAGCTCATAGCAGGCCTCGATGATCGAGGCCGTGATCGAGTCATGGCCGCAGCCGGCGCACAGCGTCGAGATCTTGCCTTCGTAATCGCGATGGGTGTAGCCGAGATCGTTCTTCTTCAGCCCGGGATGGTGGAATTTCGGCTTTGCAATGTAGGTCATGCGAGCACCTGAAGCTTCCGCGGCGTCATGGCCGGGCTTGTCCCGGCCATCCACGTCTTGGCGGCACGGAAGAAAGGCGTGGATGCCCGGGTCAAGCCCGGGCATGACGGAGAGAGTAAATAACCGGTCATCATGACACGGCCTTGCGGAGCGGGGTCACCTTGAGGTGATCCTGGTGGTCGCCAATGGCTTTTGCGATGAAGCGGGCGGTGATCGGCGAGCCGTCGTAATGTACGATCGGCACCAGCCGTACCGGGTCGATGCCGTTCTCGTTCACGATGAGCTGGCGCAGCTGGCTGTCGCGGTTCTGCTCGACCACGTAGACGAAATCGTGCTCGGCGAGGAAGCTCGCCACGCTCGAATGGAACGGGAAGGCGCGGATACGCAGGCGATCGAGCTGATGCCCGCGCGCTTCCAGCAATCCGATCGCCTCGTCCATTGCAGGCGTAGTCGAGCCGAAATAGATCACGCCGTATTTGGTCGGTCGTTCCGCATTGGCCTGGAGCGGCCGCGGCACCAGATCCTGCGCGGTCTCGAACTTGCGCATCAGCCGCTGCATGTTGTCGGCGTAGGCCGAGCCTTCCTCGGAGTAACGCGCATAGCGGTCACGCGACGTGCCGCGGGTAAAAAATGAGCCCTTGGTCGGATGCGTGCCGGGATAGGTTCGGTACGGGATGCCGTCGCCGTCGACGTCAAGATAGCGGCCGAAATCGCGGCCTTCGTCCAGCATCTCCGCGGTCATCACCTTGCCGCGGTCATATTGCTTGGAATCGTCCCATTTCAGCGGACGGCAGAGCCGGTGGTTCATGCCGATGTCGAGGTCGAGCATCAGGAAGATCGTGGTCTGGAGCCGCTCGGCGAGATCGAAGGCTGCGGCCGCGAACTCGAACGCCTCGGCGGGATCCTCAGGGAACAGCAGCACATGCTTGGTGTCGCCATGCGAAGCATAGGCGCAGGCGATGATGTCGCATTGCTGGGTGCGGGTCGGCATGCCGGTCGAGGGACCGGCGCGCTGGATGTTCATGATCACGGCCGGGATTTCGGCGAAGTACGAAAGTCCAATGAACTCGGTCATCAACGAGATGCCGGGGCCGGAGGTCGCGGTGAAGGCGCGGGCGCCGTTCCAGGAGGCGCCGATCACGATGCCGATCGAGGCGAGCTCGTCCTCGCCCTGCACGATGGCGTATTTCGCCTTGCCAGTTTCCGGATCGTGCCGGTACTTCTTGCAATGCGCGGTGAAAGCCTCCGCCACCGACGAGGACGGCGTGATCGGATACCAGGCGCACACCGTGGCGCCGCCATAGACGGCGCCAAGCGCGGCGGCGCTGTTGCCCTCGATGAAGATGCGGTCGCCGACCTTGTCGGACTTCTTCACCCGCAGCCCTGTCGGGCATTTCAGGTTCTGCAGCGCCCAGTCGCGGCCGAGATGCAGCGCGTGGACATTAGACGAAAGCAGCTTCTCCTTGCCCTTGTACTGCTCGCCGATCAGCTGCTCGATCAGCTTCGGATCCATGTCGAGCAGCGCCGAGAGCGCCCCGAGATAGATGATGTTCTTGAACAGCTGGCGCTGGCGCGGATCGGTGTAGGTCGAGTTGGTGATCGCGGTCAGGGGGACGCCGATTACGGTGATGTCGTCGCGGAATTTGGTCGACGGCATTGGCTTGGTGGAATCATAGAACAGATAGCCGCCGGGCTCGATGCCGGCGACGTCCTTGTCCCAGGTCTGCGGGTTCATGGCGACCATCATGTCGACGCCGCCGCGGGCGCCGAGATGGCCGTCTTCCGTCACCCGCACCTCGTACCAGGTCGGCAGGCCCTGGATGTTGGAGGGGAAGATGTTACGGGGGCTCACCGGAACGCCATGGCGCAGGATCGCGCGCGCAAACATCTCGTTGGCGCTGGCCGAGCCCGATCCGTTGACGTTGGCGAAGCGGACGACGAAGTCGTTTACGCTGCTGATCGGCTTTTTGTCGGACATGTCGAACCCGCTTGAGTCATCTCGATCAAATATTTCTGCATGTCCCAGGCGCCGGTGGGACAGCGCTCGGCGCAGAGCCCGCAATGCAGGCAGACATCCTCGTCCTTGACCATCACGCGCCCGGTCTTGAGGTCGCTGGACACATAGAGATCCTGGTCCGGATGCAGCGAGGGCGCTTTCAGGCGCTGACGGAGATCGCCTTCCTCGCCATTGTCCGTGAAGGTGATGCAATCCATCGGACAGATGTCGACGCAGGCGTCGCACTCGATACAGAGCGAGGTCGAGAACACGGTCTGGACGTCGCAGTTCAGGCAGCGGTGAGCCTCGCCCAGCGCCAGCTTGACGTCGTAACCGAGCTCGACCTCGGTGCGGATGTCCTTCAGCGCGATCACCTTGTCGCGATGCGGCACCTTGTAGCGCTTGTCGTTGGAGATGTCGTTGTCATAGCTCCATTCGTGGATGCCCATCTTCTGCGAGGAGATGTGCACCTCCGGCAATGGACGCTCGGTGACGTCTTCGCCCGAAAGCATCTTGTGGATCGACAGCGCGGCGTCATGGCCCTGCGCCACCGCCCAGATGATGTTCTTCGGCCCGAACGCGGCGTCGCCGCCGAAGAACACTTTTGGATTGGTGGATACGAACGTCTTCGGATCGACCTTGGGCATGTGCCATTTGTCGAACTCGATGCCGCAATCCTGCTCGATCCAGGGAAAAGCGTTCTCCTGGCCGACCGCGACCAGCACGTCGTCGCATTCGATGGTCTGGTCCGGCTCGCCCGAGGGCACGAGGTTGCGGCGGCCCTTGGCGTCGTATTCGGCCTTCACCTTCTGGAAGGTGATACCGGTGAGCTTGCCGTTGTCATGGATGAAAGCCGTGGGCACGAGGAAGTTGAGGATCGGAATGTCCTCGTGCAGCGCGTCTTCCTTCTCCCAGGGCGAGGCCTTCATTTCCTCGAAGCCGGAGCGCACGACGACTTTCACCTCTTCGCCGCCGAGGCGGCGCGCGGTGCGGCAGCAATCCATCGCCGTGTTGCCGCCGCCGAGCACGACCACGCGCTTGCCGATCTTGTCAGTATGACCGAACGAGACCGAGGACAGCCAGTCGATGCCGATATGGACGTTGGCGGCGGCTTCCTTGCGTCCGGGAATGTCGAGCTCGCGGCCGCGCGGTGCGCCGGAGCCGACGAAGATCGCGTCGTACTTCTCCGCGAGCAGCGCCTTCATGCTCTCGATGCGGTGGCCGCCCTTGAAGTCGACGCCGAGACCCAAGATGTAGCCGGTCTCCTCGTCGATGACTGAATCCGGCAGGCGGAATTTCGGGATCTGCGAGCGCATCATGCCGCCGGCTTGCGGATCGCCGTCGAACACGGTGCAGTGATAGCCGAGCGGCGCGAGATCGCGCGCCACCGTCAGCGAAGCGGGACCGCCGCCGACGAATGCAACGCGCTTGCCGTTCTTGGCCGAGGGCCGCGGCAGGCGTTGCGTGATGTCGTCCTTGAAGTCGGCGGCGACGCGCTTGAGGCGGCAGATCGCGACCGGCGTCTCCTCGACGCGTCCGCGGCGGCACGCCGGCTCGCATGGACGATCGCAGGTGCGTCCCAGAATTCCGGGAAACACGTTCGATTTCCAATTGATCATATAGGCGTCGCTGTAGCGGCCTTGGGCGATCAGTCGGATGTATTCGGGAACGGGAGTGTGCGCAGGACAGGCCCATTGGCAATCGACCACTTTGTGAAAGTAGTCGGGGGCCGCAATATCGGTCGGTTTCATTCCTACCCTGTCCGCGCAGGCTCAAAGACCCCGCGGCCTTTTCTTGAGCTTGGCGAACGCTAACGCGCGGCGATCTGGTTTCTGAATGACGTCATTGGGTTAGCTTATTAGAACCGCTCCGAAGTACAACGGCAAATTTCGCGCTTCCCCTCTTTCATGGGAGCTACGCGCGCACAGCATTAACGACCGCGCGCAGTATGTGGCGGTGCAGCATGTTGCGATGCGTCCGGTGGCCTAGTTGCGCGCGATGTCGCTCTTCGCGAGGTCCCAGATCAGGCTGTAGGTGCCGACCGACACGGGAAGCGGGAATGGCGCGGCGGCAGGGCCGGTGAAGCGCGCGGCAATCACGGCCGAGACCGCGCCGACATGCGTGCCGTCGATCAGCACGAACCAGTCGCGCGCGCCTTCGTTGCGGACCGCCGGGATGTCCGCGGTCGCGCCCGACAATTCCGGCTCGCTCTCGAGCAGATGCATCGAGATGATGCCGTCGTGCTTGTCCGGCGCCAGCCTGTCTTGCAGTGCGTCACGCCACGCGGCTGCATTGTCCGGCGTCGGCCGCAGCAGCACGAGGCCGAGCGCCGCGCCGCGTCCGGTACCATTGCTGATCGTGATGCGCGCGACCACCCGCAGCATGTCCTTGAAATGCGCCATGCTCCGCCGCGACCATTCGGTTTGATTGGCGAGCCGCGCCCGGTAGGCGGGACTGTCGAGCACGTCGAGCGTCGCGGTCGAATACAGCGAGAGATATTTGGGATTGGCGGCGTGCGCGACATAGCGCCGCGCTTCGAGAAAGCCCTCGATCGCAACGCGCTCTTCCAGATGCTCGCGATCGTACCAGCGATTGAAATCGGCTTCGGCAGCCGCATCGATGTTCATCGACGTCAGCAGCATGCCCTTCCCGGCGAGTGGCATTTTTCTTGTTGTCCTGTTATCGCGAGATCTTCGAAGCGATATCCGCGATCGACTTCATGACCGCGTCCCGCACGCCCGCATCATAGAGCGAGTGGCCGGCTTCTTCCACGATGCGAATCTCGGAACCCGGCCACGCTTTCGCGAGCGCCTGCGATGTCTCGGGAGGGCACAACAGATCGTAGCGGCCCTGGACGATGATGCCGGGAATGCCGTCGAGCTTGCCGGCGTTCCGCAACAACTGGTTCTCCGTCATGAAGCTGTCGTGAATGAAATAATGCGCCTCCATGAACGGCGTCGCCGGCAATGTGCGCCAGACGTTCAGCGACGCCAGGTCGATCCGCGTCTTTGCCGCCTTGTGCTCCGACAAGACGCGCTCGGTGTCGTACCAGGCGCGCGATGCCGGGCCATGCACGGCCGGATCGGGATCGAGGATGCGGCGATAGTAGGCTTCCACCGGCCGCGCGCGCTCCTCGACCGGCAGCACGCTGAGGAAATCCTCGTAGAGGGCGGGATAGAATTGCGACAGGCGCGAGGTGAAGGCGATCTCGACTTCAGCACGCGTGCCGAGAAACGTCGCGCGGAGCGCAATCCCGGAGACGCGCTCGGGATGGGCCTGCGCATAAGCCAGCGCCAGCGTCGCGCCCCAGGAGCCGCCGACCACCATCCAGCGCGCGATCCCGAATTTCTCGCGGATTTTTTCCATGTCCGCGATCAGATGCTGCGTGGTGTTGTGCTGGCGCGATCCCTTCGGCCGGCTGCGGCCGCAGCCGCGCTGGTCGAACAGCACGGCGTGAAAACGGTCGGGATCAAACAGCCGGCGGTGGTCGGGCTGGCAACCGCTGCCGGGGCCGCCATGCAGATAGACTGCGGGGATTCCGTCCGTGCGGCCGACGCTCTCGACATAGAGCTCGTGGCCGTCGCCGACGTCGAGCGTTTCGGAGGTCAGCGGTGCAAAGGGATCGGCGCGCTTGACTGAGCTGGCCGCGTCGGCGTCAGGCATCATTCCCGGATTCCAGAGTGCCGCCGGCGAAATTGCGATAGACGAAGCGGTTGGTGTCGCCCTCGGCCTCGCGCTCGGCCTGCTTGAAGATGGTCTCGTGCAGCGGCGACAGCGCGCAGGCAGGATCGGTGTTGGCGGCGTCACCGGTCAGCGCAAAGGCCTGGCAGCGGCAGCCGCCGAAATCGATCTCGCGGAATTCGCAACTCTTGCACGGCTCCCTCATCCAGCCGGTGCCGCGATAGCGGTTGAAGGCCTCCGAGTTCTGCCAGATCCAGGCGATCGAATGGTTGGAGCGCACTGATTCGAAGTCGAGCCCGGTGATGCTCTCGGCGGCGTGGCAGGGCAGCACCTTGCCGGCCGGCGAAATGTTGAAGAACTGCCGGCCCCAGCCGCCCATGCACTTCTTCGGCCGCAGCGCGTAATAATCGGGCACGACATAGTCGATCGTGAGCCGGCCCTTCAGCCGCTCGCGCGCCTCCTCGACGATGCGGGTGCACTCGTCGAGCTGCGCCACTGTCGGCATCAAGGCGGCGCGGTTCTTCAGCGCCCAGCCGTAATATTGCACATTGGCGACCTCGAGCCGGTCGGCGTCGAGATCGACCGACATCTGGATGATCTCGGGCAACTGGTGCAGGTTCTGCCGGTGCATCACCGCATTCACGGTGAGCGGCAAATCGAGCTCGCGCGTCCATTTTGCCACTTCGAGCTTCTTGCGGTGCCCGTTTTTGTAACCGCCGACGCGATCGGCGAGGGCTTCTTCAACGCCCTGGAAACTGATCTGGACGTGGCAGAGCCCGGCATCGGCAAGTTCGCTCAGCCGCTCGCGCGTCAGCAGCACGGCCGAGGTGATGAGGTTGGTGTAGAGGCCGACATCGCTGGCATGCTTGACCAGCTCGACCAGATCCTTGCGCGCCGTGGGCTCGCCGCCGGAGAAATGCACCTGGAGCACGCCGATCTCGGCGAGCTCGCTCAGGACCTTCTTCCATTCCTCGGTGGTCAGCTCCTTGCCCGAGCGGTCGAGCTCGACCGGGTTGGAGCAATAGGGACATTGCAGCGGGCAGCGATGGGTGATCTCGAGCAGCACGGCGAGCGGAATGCCGAACGTCTCCGCCGTCGAGCGGCTCTTCTCCAGCACCGCGAGGCTGTCGCTGGCGTCGGGCGGGATGATGGGATTGCCGAGTACATCGCTCATGCCGTCTTCTCCCGGGCCTCCGTGAGAAAGCCCTTGTCGGCGAGATCCTGCAGCATGACGATGACGTCGGCCAGGATCGCCTCGCGCGGCGCGGCGTATTTTGCCGCCAGCTGGTCGGATATGTCGCCGACATTGCGCTCGCCGTCGCAGAGCTGCAAGACCTCGACCGCGATCTCGTCTGGCGCCAGCACGCGTTCGGGCGCCAGGATCACCCAGACTTTTCGCGTCTCGTCATATTTCAGCTTGGCGTGCCGCGGCAGCACCGGCCGGCTGGTCTCACTGACGCTGATGTTGCGCGGCCCGGCCATTGTTCCTCAGCTCGCTTTTTGGTGTTCTTGGGGCACGAACGCGCCCGGCGGAATGTGGCCCTCGACATAGGCGTGCTGGAGCGCGTCGAGCTGCACCCAGAGCACGTTGGTCTTGAAGATCAGCGCGTTGCAGACCGACGCGCGTTGTTCGGGCGTGGTGGCATGCGCCTTGACATAGTCGAGCGCAAACCCGGCGTCGCGCGGCGCCTGTGCCAGCCGGCGCTTGAAGTAGCTCATGATGTCAGGATTGACGAAGTCATAGTGCTCCAGCATTCCGGAGATGCGCTCTTCGTGCAGGTTCGGCGCGAACAATTCGGTGAGCGAGGAGGCGATCGCTTCCAGTGGCGACTTCTCGCGGCAATAATGCACATAGGCTTCCACCGCAAAGCGCGTCGCCGGCAGGATGCCTTCGGTCGATTCCACATAGGCCGTGTCCAGCCCGAGGCCGTCGGTCAGCTTCAGCCAGCGCTCGATACCGCCTTCGGAGCCGATATCGCCGTCATGATCCTCGATGCGGTGGCGCCATTCCACGCGCGTGGCGCGGTCGCGGAAGCGCGAGATCACCACCGCGTCCTTGATCGGGATCGTGCTCTGGTAATAGTAGCGATTCAGCGCCCAGGCCTGGACCTGGCCCTTGTTCAGCTTGCCGCCGTGCAGCATCTTATGGAACGGATGCAGGCTGTGATAGCGCGTCGCACCGATATGGCGCAGCGCCGCCTCCAGCTCCTCGGCGCTGGTGAGCCTGATGTCCTTGCCGATCGAGAGCGCGGTCATTCCAGTCAGCGACGCGGCATTCACAGCACGATCTCCGTTCCGTCAGCGGGTATCTGCCAGCCCGCCGCTTCAGCGGCCTTGCGCTCGGGGGAAGCGGGCAGCAGCGCCGGGTTCGAGTTATTGATATGCAGAAATATCTTCCTGTCGAGTGCGAGGTCCGCGAGCCGCGCGATGGCGCCGTGGTCGCCGGACATCGCGACATGGCCCATGCTCTTTCCGGTCTTGTGGCTAAGCCCGCACCTGATCATCTCGTCGTCCTGCCACACCGTGCCGTCGAAGAACACCAGCGCGGCGCCGTCGATCTCGGCCTTGAGCGCGTCGGTGATTTCGGCGCAGGCGGCGATGAAGTAGAAGCATTTGCCGGTCGATTTATCGGTGATCTTCAGCCCCAGCGTATCGCCCTCGCCGGCGTCGCCGCCCGGATGCGCCTTGCCTTCCAGGTACCAGGCCGATTTGCCCGAGACCGCGAAGGGCAGCACCTCGATGCCTGAGCGCGCCCCGTCCGGCAGCCGCGGCTCGAACGGCTCGTTGATGTCGACCGGCAGGCGCTGCACGTTCTTCTCGTTCAGCACGTTGAAGATGCTGTTCGCCTTCAGGATCGCCAGCACCTTCTCATGCGCATAGACCGTGAAGGGCGAGCCCTCGCGCATCGACAGCAGGCCTGCCACCGCGTCCACTTCGCTGTTGGTCAGGATCACGCCTGCGATCGGCGTATGGCGCAGCGCGCCTGCCTTCGGATGCAGCTGCGGCGTGGCATTCAATTGCTGGCGGAGGTCGGGGGAGGCGTTGATCAAGAACCAGTGCTCGCCGTCGCCACTGAAGGCGACCGAGGCTTGGGTCCGCTGTAGCTCTTGGCCGTTTTCACGGGCCGCCCGGCAGCCCTCGCAGCCGCAATTCCATTGCGGCACTCCGCCGCCGGCTGCGGCGCCCAGGACGACGACGCGAAGCATGATCCGTCTCCTGGAGGGAACGCTGCGAGGTGGGTCTCAGGCCAACACAGTTTCCGTCGTTCGGAAACCTGCCGTGACCGAAAGACCCACCTGCGCTGAACGCAGATCGCCAGCCACTTACTTGCGGGTGGCGCTCACATACATGTTGATTTCCATGCCGCAGGGCACTTCGACGATCTTCGGGGCTTTCCAGGCCATTTCGGCTCTCCATTTTCGAGAATTCGGACGTATCCGCCCAACCCTTAAGTTAGTGCGGGTGGAAAAGTTCGCCAGTGAAATTTTCCCGAGAAAGCCATGTTGCGGCGCGAAAAATGCTGCCGGAACAATACTTGCTGGTGAAGCTGCCTTGCGCCCGGCGCATTCGGTCGCGAACCCTGTCCTGATAAAGCAGTTGTGAGTGCAGTGCAGCTTTCAATCCGGTACAGGCGACCCAACTGGAACTTCGTGATGCCCAGATATTTCTTCAACACCCGTATCGGCGACGAACTGATCGTGGATCCCGAGGGAGAGGATTTGCGCAATCCCGACCGTGCCTGGGAGGTCGCCCGCCAGATGATCCTGGAGGTGCTGAGATCGGAAGGCACCCAGCCGGCCCTGCTCGAGGCCGTCATCGAGGTTACCGACCGCGAAGGCGAGATCGTGCTCGAATTCCCCTTCACCGAGGCATTGCTGGACATCCCGGACCAGTCCGCGACGCGGCACTAGCCCCCGACTCTCTCCCCGTTATTGCGAGGAGCCCTTGCGACGAAGCAATCCAGACTGCTTCCGCGGAGGCAGTCTGGATTGCTTCGCTTCGCTCGCAATGACGGCGAATGAGCCTCACCCGGCATCCCCCGCCCTTCGCCCCTGCGAAATCCGCATGGCTTTGCCGCGTTCCCGGGGCTAAAAGACGCCGGTTAAACGGAGCAAGCCATGCAAGATCTCTGGCGCCTGTCGGCGGCCGACCTCGCCAACCTCGTCAAAACCAAGAAGGTCTCGGCCAGGGAGGCCGCGCAGGCCGGCCTGGCCCGGCTCGACGCCGTCAATCCCAGCCTCAACGCCGTGATCGACCACCGGCCGGAGGACGTGCTCAAGCAGGCCGACGCCGTCGATGCCGCCATTGCGCGGGGCGAGGACCCAGGCCCGCTCGCCGGCGTGCCCGTCACCATCAAGGCCAATGTCGATCAGGAGGGCTTTGCCACCACCAACGGCCTCAAGCTCCAGCGCGACCTGATCGCGCGCGAGGACAATCCGGTGGTCGCCAATTTCCGCAAAGCCGGCGCCGTTCTGCTGGGGCGCACCAATTGCCCGGCCTTCTCCTATCGCTGGTTCACCACCAATCTAGTCCACGGCGACACCAAGAATCCTCGCGACGCCTCGCTGACGCCGGGCGGCTCGTCCGGCGGCGCCGGTTCGGCGGTCGCGGCCGGCATCGGCCATATCGCCCACGGCACCGATATTGCCGGCTCGATCCGCTATCCCGCCTATGCCTGCGGCGTGCATGGCCTGCGCCCGACGCTCGGCCGCATCCCGGCCTTCAATCCGGCCCTGCCGGAGCGCCCGATCGGGCCGCAGATCATGGCGGTGTCGGGACCGCTGGCGCGCACCGTCAACGACATCAGGATTTCGCTTGCGGCGATGTCGGCCCGCGACATCCGCGATCCCTGGTTCGTGCCGGCGCCGCTGGAAGGCCCCGCGCGTCCGAAGCGCGCCGCGCTCTGCCTCAACCCGGACGGCCTGGCCACCGCGCCCGAGGTGAAGGCGGCCGTCATTGATTCCGGCAAGCGGCTCGAGCGTGCCGGCTGGACCGTCGAGACAATCGAGAACACCCCGCCGATGCGCGAAGCGGTCGAGTGGCAGATCAAGCTGTGGCTCGGCGACGGCTACGAGGCGCAACTCGAAATGGCCGAGCGTGAAGGCGATCCCGGCGCGCTGGCGTGCCTCAACGGCAACCGCGGCAGGGTCACGCCGATGGACCAGGCCAATTACGCCAAGGCATTGACCCGCCGCGCCACGTTGACCCGCGACTGGATGCTGTTCTTCGAGACCTATGCCGTGCTGCTGACGCCGGTTTCCGGCGAATTGCCGTTCCCGGATCATCTCGACCGCAAGGACGAGTCTTCCTTCAAACGCGTCTGGGAAGCGCAGTTGCCGCAGATCGCCATTCCCTTCATGGGCCTGCCGGGCCTCGTGGTCTCCACGGGTCTCGTCGGCAGGGCGCCGGTCGGCGTGCACATCGTGTCCGGCCGCTATCGCGAGGATCTCTGTCTGCTCGCGGGCGAGGCGATCGAGGCGGGCGGCGTGCCACCGTCGCCGATCGATCCCGTGGGTTAGCGATGTCCGTGATCTACGACTTCAAGGCCAACTCGCTTCTCGGCGAAGAAGTGCCGATGCGCAGCTTCGAGGGACAGGTGCTGCTGATCGTTAACACCGCGAGCAAATGCGGCTTCACGCCGCAATATCGCGGGCTGGAGGATCTGCATCGCGACCTGTCCCCGCGCGGCTTCTCGGTGCTCGGCTTTCCCTGCAACCAGTTCGGTGCGCAGGAGCCTGGACCGGCGAGCGAGATCCAGGCGTTCTGCTCGACCAATTACGACGTCACCTTTCCCCTGTTCGAGAAGATCGAGGTCAACGGCAGCAATGCGCATCCGTTGTATGAGTACCTGAAACGCCAGCAATCCGGCCTGCTGGGCGCCTCCATCAAATGGAATTTCACCAAATTCCTGGTGGATCGCGCCGGCAAGGTGGTTTCGCGCTATGCGCCGACCGCGCGGCCCGAAGGATTGCGGCAGCAAATCGAGACCCTGTTATGAGCGAGACAATCATGAGCGACGAATTTCCGGACCGCCTCTCGGTCGATCCGAACAGCCCCTTTTACAATGCGGACATCCTGGCGCGGGACGTCGGCATCCGCTTCAAGGGTGTCGAGAAGACCAATGTCGAGGAATACTGCATCAGCGAAGGCTGGGTTCGCGTCACCGCAGGCAACGCCAAGGACCGTCACGGCAATCCGCTGACCATCAAGGTGCACGGCCCGGTCGAGCCGTATTTCAGGGATAAGAAGTAAGAGCGCGCGCTCTCTCCACTCGTCGTCGCGAGCGCTCTCTCCTCGTCATTGCGAGCGTAGCGAAGCAATCCAGGATCTTTCCGCGAAGGCAGTCTGGATTGCTTCGTCGCAAGAGCTCCTCGCAATGACGAAAGTGAAAGGCCAAAACCCCATGTCCGTCCGCATCGTCGACGTCCGCGAGATCACGAAACCGATCTCTTCGCCGATCCGCAACGCCTATATCGATTTCACCAAGATGACGACGAGCCTGGTTGCGGTCGTCACCGATGTCGTCCGCGACGGCAAGCGCGTCGTCGGCTACGGCTTCAACTCCAACGGCCGCTACGGCCAGGGCGGCCTGATCCGCGAGCGCTTTGCTGCGCGCATCCTGGAGGCCGATCCGAAATCGCTGCTGAACGCGGTCGGCGACAATCTCGACCCCGACAAGGTCTGGGGCGCGATGATGATCAACGAGAAGCCGGGCGGTCACGGCGAGCGCTCCGTCGCGGTCGGCACCATCGATATGGCGGTGTGGGATGCCGTGGCGAAGATCGCAGGCCAGCCGCTGTTCCGGCTGCTGGCCGAGCGTCATGGCGTCAAAGCCAATCCGCGCGTGTTCGTCTACGCCGCCGGCGGCTATTATTATCCCGGCAAGGACCTTTCGATGTTGCGCGGCGAGATGCGCGGCTATCTCGATCGCGGCTACAACGTCGTGAAGATGAAGATCGGCGGCGCCGATATCGGGGACGATCGCACCCGCATCGAGGCGGTGCTGAAGGAGATCGGCAAGGACGCGCAGCTCGCCGTCGACGCCAACGGCCGCTTCGATCTCGAGACCGGCATCGCCTACGCCAAGATGCTGCGGGATTATCCCTTGTTCTGGTACGAGGAGGTCGGCGATCCCCTCGACTACGCGCTGCAGGCAGCGCTTGCCGAATTCTATCCGGGACCGATGGCCACAGGCGAAAACCTGTTCAGCCACCAGGACGCCCGTAATTTGATTCGCTACGGCGGCATGCGGCCCGACCGCGACTGGCTGCAATTCGACTGCGCGTTGTCCTACGGCCTGTGCGAATACCAGCGCACGCTTGAGGTGTTGAAAACTCATGGCTGGTCGCCGAGCCGCTGCATCCCGCACGGCGGCCACCAGATGTCGCTCAACATCGCAGCCGGCTTAGGCCTCGGCGGCAACGAGAGCTACCCCGACCTGTTTCAGCCCTATGGCGGTTTCCCCGACGGTGTCCGTGTCGAGAACGGCCACATCACCATGCCCGACCTGCCGGGCATCGGCTTCGAAGGCAAGTCGGATCTCTACAAGGAGATGAAGGCGCTGGCGGAGTAGGGCAACGCGAGGGGCGCGACGGCCGCGCCGCACACTCCGTCATTGCGAGCGCAGCGAAGCAATCCAGAGTGTTTCCACGGAGGCAGTCTGGATTGCTTCGTCGCAAGAGCTCCTCGCAATGACGGTGTCGGCGAAAGTCTCGCAATCATCTCTTGGTTGTGATATCATGAAAGCTCTCCTCAGCTGAGCACGATCATGAAGCAGCCTTGCGTGTACATGTTCGCCAATCGCCGCAACGGGACGATCTATACAGGCGTCACGTCCAATCCACCGCGCCGCGCGTTCGAGCACCGCGAGGGCTTGGTGAAAGGGTTCTCGTCAAAGTATGGCTGCAAGCTTCTCGTCTGGTACGAGCTGCATGCGACGATGACCGACGCGATCACACGCGAGAAGCAGATCAAGGCCGGCAGCCGGGAAAAGAAGCTTGCACTGATCGAGAGCGTCAATCCGGATTGGATGGATTTGTACGAGACGCTAATCTGATTGCACCAGGTGTCACCACACACTCCGTCATTGCGAGCGCAGCGAAGCAATCCAGAGTGTTTCCACGGAAGCAGTCTGGATTGCTTCGTCGCAAGAGCTCTTCGCAATGACGGCGGCGAGAGGGGAACTCTTCGACGGGCGCTTTGGCTGCTGCGGGCGAATTGCTGAGAGTGCGCGAGGTGTCGCCACAATCTCCGTCATTGCGAGCGCAGCGAAGCAATCCAGAATCGTTCTGCGGAAACAGTCTGGATTGCTTCGTCGCAAGGCTCCTCGCAATGACGGCGGCGAGAGGGGGACTCTTCGACGGGCGCTTTGGCTGCTGCGGGCGAATTTGCTGGGAGTGCGCGAGGTGTCGCCACATTCTCCGTCATTGCGAGCGCAGCGAAGCAATCCAGAATCTTTCCGCGGGCGCAATCTGGATTGCTTCGTCGCAAGAGCTCCTCGCAATGACGGCGGAGAGTGCGTCGTCGGCTGCGTTCGCATTGACGATGT
The DNA here is from genome assembly GCF_055807455.1 of Bradyrhizobium sp. Kon58. NCBI lineage: Bacteria > Pseudomonadati > Pseudomonadota > Alphaproteobacteria > Hyphomicrobiales > Nitrobacteraceae > Bradyrhizobium > Bradyrhizobium sp. Kon58. The sequence continues at coordinate 36,724 of NZ_JBVVOT010000022.1, read as the reverse complement.
GGCGTGAGCCGGACGTCTCCTACGACAACCGCATATCCAGCAGCCGTCGCCCTTCGCCCTTCAAGAGCTTCTTCACCGCGCTCGACGCCACGACCTCGCCGTCATTCGCATAAGCTTCGTGGTTCTTCTCGATGTCGTCGAGGCGGTAGAGGTAGTTGACCATCACGCCGGCGGATTCGCGCACGCCCTTCGGCGAGAGATCGCCAAGCCAGTTGATGCGCTCGAGGCGGGCGCCGTTGCCGAGATGGAAGCGCGCGACGGAGTCGATCAGCTTGCCTTTCGGCGTGCGCGCCTTGAGGAAGTAGTGCGCCGCGAGCGGTTCGATCACGCCACGCAGCAGCGTGGTCGTCTCGGGGTTCTCGAACCATTTGGGATCGTCGAGGCGCTTCAGCACTTCGCGGTCCTCATCCGACAGCGGCAAATCCTTGTCCTGCTTCACCCATGGCATGAAGCCCGGCACCGGCGACAGCGTCACGAAATTGTCGAGCTTGGGCAATTCGCGGCGCAGCTCCTCCACCACCTGCTTGATCAGGAAGCTGCCGAAGGAGATGCCGCCGAGACCGCGCTGGGTGTTGGAAATCGAGTAGAACACGGCGGTGCGGGCGCGCTCGATCGGGACGGAGGGGCGATCGACCGCGAGTAGCGGCGCGATCGCGCCGGGGATCGTCTCCGTCAGCGCCACCTCGACGAAGATCAGGGGCTCGTCGACCATCGCGGGATGGAAGAAGGCGTAGCAGCGGCGGTCGACCGGATCGATGCGGCGGCGCAGATCGTCCCAGTCGCTGATCTCGTGCACGGCCTCATAACGGATGATCTTTTCGAGGATGTTGGCCGGCGTCGACCAGTCGATCCTGCGCAGCACGAGAAACCCCCTGTTGAACCACGAAGAAAGAAGATGCGAGACGTCGCGATCGAGTGCGGCGAGATCGGTGTGCCCGTTCCTCATGTCGAGCAGGTCGGCGCGCATCTTGACGAGATCGCCCGTGCCGCCAGGCGCGCGGTTGAGGCGGCGAATCAGCTCCTGCCGGCGCGGCTCGGAGGCGAAATGAAGCGCGCTGGCATCCTCGTCGGCCGGCTTGGCACGCCATGTCTCGATCGCCTTGGACAGGCGTTCCCGATCCGGGCCGAAATCGCGCACCAGTGCTTCGAAGAAGGCGCGACGTCCCGCCGCATCCAACTCCTGGTAGATGTCGAGCACCTCACGCGCCATGGCGGTGCCCGAAGCTTCGCCCCGGCCCGACAGCAGCGCGCCGCAGAGCTCGATGAGCCCATCGGCGTCCGGCTTGGTGTCAGCAGAATCCCCGCGGCGAAGCAGCGTGCGGCCGCGCTCGGAGATGGTGGTGAGCAGGTCGGAGAAGAAAGCGTTGGCCATCGGGGCTTTCGTGTCGGGTTTGTGCGGTGCGGGAATCTTACACGGGATTTGGGCGGAAGCCGATCACAATCAAGCGGGGGAGTTTGGCAAGTTTAGCGGGGCGGGCGTTTCGAAAACCCAAAGAAAGCTGTCATGCCCCGGCTTGACCGTGGCATCCATTACGCCGCAGCTTTTCGGTTCTAGCCGCGCCGTCCCAGAGTACTGGATCGCCCGGTCAAGCCGGGCGATGACACGGAGTGTGTGGCAAACTCCGTCGGCGTCCGCCCCGTCACCTGACGGAACGCTGCGGAAAATGCCGGCACGCTGGCATAGCCGAGCTGGGTCGCGAGCTGCTTCACCGACACATTGGCATCGGTCGACAGCCGCTGGATCGCCGCCGCGATTCTTGCGCGCTGGCACCAGCTCTTGAAGCTCAGCTGCGTCTCTGTCGAAAACAGCCGCGATAGCGTGCGCGCGGAGGTTCCGACCTCGCGCGCCAGCGCGTCGATGTCGTGCAGGCCGGTGGGATCGTCGAGCACCATCATGGCGGCGCGCCGGCAGCGCGGCTCGTGCGGCAGCGGCACGAAGGTCGCGGAATCCTCGGCCTGGACCAGTTCCAGCATCACCAGGCGCACCAGCAGATCGGTCCGCTCCTCGGTATTGCGCGCGTCGAACAGCGCGAGGATCGCCTGATTCAGCAGCGGCGACACGCGCACCACGAATTCCCTGGTCAGTCCCTCATGGCGCTGCTCGCGCTTCAGCCAGGCGAGGTCGAAATACAGCGTCCGCATCTCGATGTCGGCGAGCAGATCGATGGCGTGCTGGAGCCCGGCCGGCACCCAGACCGCGCGGTCCGGCGGCACCAGCCAGCGTCCGCCGGGCGTCGTCACCTGCATGGTGCCCCTGGCGGCATAGATCAGCTGCGCCTCGCGGTGCAAATGCGGATCGATCCGCATGCCCTTGGGGTAGTCGCGGGCGACCAGATGCACGCCCGCGGGCGAGCGATGGTTGCTCCGGACCGCCCGGAGGATTGGCGTCTCGACGACAGTCATTGGCGGCATCCCGTCATGCCCAAGACATATAACTCATTTCGGAGCAGGAGAGGATTCGGAATGAACAGCCCCAGCCGGGTGATCAGTTTCGTCAACGCGGGCCATTTCATCGACCATTACGCGATGCTGATTTTCGCCGCCGCAGTGATCATCATGGGACCGGCGCTCGGCATGGCTTATTCGGAACTCCTGCCTTATGCGACGCCGGGCTTCGTCGCCTTCGGCGCGGGCTCGCTGCTCACCGGCTGGCTCGGCGACCGCTGGAGCCGTCGCCACATGATGCTGATCTTCTTCGTCGGCATCGGCGCCTCCATGATCTCGGTCGGCTTCGTGCAGACGCAGGCGCAGCTCGGCGCGGCGCTGTTCGCGATCGGCATTTTTGCCTCGATCTATCATCCCGTCGGCACCGCCATGATCGTCTCCTACGCTGACAGGCTCGGCCGCGAGATGGGCATCAACGGCGTCTGGGGCAATCTCGGCGTCGCATCATCGGCGCTGGTCACCGGCGTGATCGGCCAATATCTCGGCTGGCGCTTGGCCTTCATCGTCCCGGGCATCGTCACCATCCTGATCGGCATCGCGTTTGCGATGATGGTCGTGCACGAGGACCGCAAGGGCTCGAAGCAGGCGGCAGCGCAAGCGCGGGTCGCCAAGCAGGACATGTGGCGCGTGATCCTGTCGCTGTTGATCGTGGTGATCGCGATTTCCACCACGTTCAACGCCGTCACCGTGGCGCTGCCAAAGCTGTTCGCGGAGCGGCTCGCCGATCTCACCAAAAGCCCGGCGCTGCTCGGCGTCATCGCGGCCTGTGTCTACGTGTTCGGCGCGATGACGCAGTACACGATCGGCCGGCTGCTCGACCGCTATTCGCTGAAGACGGTGGCGCTGCCGCTGTCCTTCATGCTGGCGCCGTTCCTGTATCTGGCCGCGAGCCTGTCCAATCTGCCGCTGATTTTAGTTTCGATCGGCATCGTCATGGGCGCGTTCGGGCAGGTCACGGTCAACGACGCCATGGTCGGCAAATACACCAGCGAGGAATGGCGCTCGCGCGCCTATGCCGTGCGCTATTTCATCGGCTTCACCGCGGCAGGCGCCTCGGTCGGCCTGGTCGCCTGGCTCTACGAGCAGGGCGGCTTCGTTACCATGCTGCATGCCTTCGCCGCCCTCTGCCTGCTCGCGATCGCAGCCGCGATCATTCTCCCGCGCGAGATCAGGACACCGGCGGCGGTGTGAGGGATCGGCGCGAGGCGCGCGGCTGCCTCCACATCGTCATTGCGAGCGCAGCGAAGCAATCCAGAATCTTTCCGCGGCGGCAGTCTGGATTGCTTCGCTGCGCTCGCAATGACGGGGGATGAGGAGGCACCCTGCGCACACCACCCATGATGCCATCATGCCAGTGTTTTGCCCGACGGAGCAAGCAGCTTTCGGCAAAGACGAAATCTGATTTCGGCAAAGACAAAATTTTATCCAGCCTTTTCAACCTCATCCCTACTGTGCATGGGGTTGTTTTTCGCGTTTTTTGATGTTGCCTCCCGAACCCGCCGCAAGCGACAGGAACCCGCTGCGCCTGCCGCGGGTTCTATCCCCGTCATCCCGGCACCTCGCCGGGCCAGATGAAGGGGGAAAATTCCTGCATGCAGTGGAGCCTGCTCCGACCGGTCGGCCTTGTCGCCGCGGCTCTTGTCCTCACCACCGTTGCGGCCAGTGCCGAGGGCGGCAAATCGGCCGGTCCCTCGGAATTCCTGCTGGTGGCCCAGATCGTGCTGTTGATCGCGGTCGGCCGTGGTCTCGGCGAGATCATGCAGCGCCTCGGCCAGCCCTCGGTGATCGGCGAATTGCTCGCCGGCATCCTGCTCGGTCCCTCGCTGTTCGGTTGGGTCTGGCCTGACGCACAGCACGCGATCTTCCCCAAAACGCCCGAGCAGAAAGCGATGATCGACGGCATCGCCCAGTTCGGCATCCTGCTTCTGCTGCTGCTGACCGGCATGGAGACCGACCTCAAGCTGGTCAGGAAGGTCGGCAAGGCCGCGATCGCGATCTCGATCGCGGGCATCCTCGTGCCCTTCGCCTGCGGCTTTGCGCTCGGCGAGTTCCTGCCGGATGCGCTGTTGCCGAATCCGCAAGCCCGCCTGGTTGCGTCGCTGTTCATGGGCACGGCACTGTCGATCTCCTCGGTGAAGATCGTCGCAGTGGTGGTGCGCGAGATGAACTTCATGCGCCGCAATGTCGGCCAGATCATCGTCGCCACCGCCGTCATCGACGACACCATCGGCTGGATCATCATCGCCGTCATCTTCAGCCTGGCCTCGCACGGCACGCTGGATATCGCCTCGGTGGCGAAAGCCGTGCTGGGCACACTGGCCTTCCTCGCCATCAGCTTCACCATCGGCCGCCGCCTCGCGTTCCAGCTCATTCGCTGGGCCAACGACACTCTCGTCAGCACCGCGCCCGTCATCACGGTGATCCTGCTGATGATGTGCGCCATGGCGCTGATCACGCATCTGATCGGCGTCCACACCGTGCTCGGTGCCTTCGTCGCCGGCATTCTGGTCGGCGAGTCCCCGATCCTGACGCGGCAGATCGACGAGCGCCTGCGCGGGCTGATCTCGAGCTTCTTCATGCCGGTGTTCTTCGGTCTGGCCGGCTTGAGCGCCGACCTCACGGTGCTCCGCGATCCCCATCTGCTGATGCTCACCGGCCTGCTGGTCGTGATCGCCAGCGTCGGCAAGTTCGGTGGCGCCTTCGTCGGCGGAACCGTGGGCGGGCTGAACACACGGGAGTCGCTGGCGCTCGCAAGCGGGATGAACGCGCGCGGCTCGACCGAGGTGATCATCGCCACCATCGGTCTTTCGATCGGCGTGCTCAGCCAGAACCTGTTCACGATGATCGTGACGATGGCGATCGTGACCACGATGGCCATGCCGCCGATGCTGCGCGCGGCGCTGGCGAAGCTGCCGATGAACAAGGAGGAGCAAGAGCGCCTGGAACGCGAAGAGTTCGAGAGGCGCGGCTTCGTCGCCAATCTCGAGCGTCCGTTGCTGGCAGTGGACGAAAGCGTCAACGCCACCTTCGCCGCCCACATCGCCGGCCTGATCGCCGGCATGCGCGGCCTGCCGATCACCGTGCTGCACATCGGCAAGCGCGCCAAGGAGCAGGAGAAGGGTCGCGACGAAGAGGAGAGCCCCGAAGCGGTGGTGAAGAAAGCCGCCGAAGCGGTATCTGCCCATGGCGATGGCGATGTCGGCAGCGTCGATGTCGTCACCCGGGCAAGGCGTGCGGAGCTCGGCGAGTCCATTGCCGACGAAGCGCGCAAGGGCTTCGATCTCCTGGTCATCGGCGTCGACAAGGTTGCTGCCGCCAAGGATCGCTTCGATCGGCGGATCGAAGACATCGCAGCGAAGTTCGAAGGACCGCTCGCTATCGTGGCGGCCAAGGGCAAGCACCTGAAGCAGCCGATGCCCGAGGCGCTCAACATCCTCGTTCCGGTCTCCGGCAGCGGTGTCTCCAAGCGCGGCGCCGAGGTCGCGGTCGCGCTGGCGCAGGCGGGATCAGGCTCGCTCCGGGTGATCTATGTCGCGACGACGCGCGACAAGGGCGCGCAGCGCGGCGCCTCTCGTGGTCTGAGCCACGAGGCCGGCATCCTGAAGGACGCCAGCGATCTCGCCGCCCGCTACGAGGTCGACATCACCACGACCTTGCGCGCGAACCGGGCGCCGGAAGCGGCGATCCTGCGCGAGATCGAGACCACCGACGTCGATCTCGTGGTGATGGGCGTCGATCGCATCCAGGCCGATCACCTCTCCTTCGGCGGCGTCGCCGACGCCGTGCTCAGGCAGGCAAAGGTCTCGGTGCTGCTGGTCTCGAGCGGCGAGGCGCGGCAGGTCCCTGCGGAGAAGGCGTAACGGGGTCTCATTGCCGTCATTGCGAGGAGCTCTTGCGACGAAGCAATCCAGAGTTTCTCCGTGGAAAGATTCTGGATTGCTTCGCTGCGCTCGCAATGACGGCTGTGGTAGATGGTCGCGTCTTTTACTTCGCCTCGGCCACTGCCACCGGCTTCGGCGTCTTCTTCGACGCACGCCAGTTCTCGAAGCGCTGCACCAGCACGAAGAACGCCGGCACGAACAGCACCGCGAGGCAGGTCGAGGCCAGCATGCCCGAGAACACCGTGATGCCGATCGACTTGCGCGCGCTGGCGCCGGCGCCGGTCGCGATCACGAGCGGCACCACGCCGAGGATGAAGGCGAACGACGTCATCAGGATCGGGCGGAAGCGGGCGCGCGCAGCTTCGATCGCGGATTCCAGCACCGGCTTGCCGTCGCGGCCGTGCAGCTCGAGCCCGACCTCGACGATCAGGATGGCGTTCTTGGCCGCCAGCGCGATCAAGAGGATCAGGCCGATCTGGCAATAGAGGTTGTTGTCGATCTTCAGTGCGTTGAGGATCAGCATGGGCCCGAGCAACGACAGCGGCACCGCCAGGATCACCGAGATCGGTGCGTACCAGCTCTCGTACTGGCCGGCGAGCACGAGATAGACCAGCAGCATGGCCAGACCGAAGACCCAGTAGATCTGGTTGGAGACGGCCTTCTCCTGATAGGACATCGCGGTCCATTCGAAGCCGGTGCCCGGCGGCAGCGTCTTGTCCGCGATCTCCTCCATCAGCTTCAGCGACTGGCCCGAGGAATAGCCCTGCGCTGGCAGGCCGATCACGGTCGACGAGGGATAGAGATTGTAGAGGCTGATCAGCGAGGGGCCGGTGGCCGGCGTGATGGTGGCGACGGTGCCGATCGGGATCATGTCGCCGTTCGAGTTGCGCACCATCATGTTGGCGATGTCGCGCTCGGTGACGCGGAAGGCGGGATCGGCTTGGCTGTAGACCTGGAACACGCGGCCGAACTTGTTGAACTGGTTGACATAGGACGAGCCGAGATAGGTCGACAGCGCGGCGAACACCTGGTCCGTCGTGACGTGCAGCGTCTGGGTCTTGATGCGGTCGATCTCGACGTTGAACTGCGGCACCGAGGAGCGGAACGAGGACTGGACGCGTTGCAGCGCGCTCTGGCTCTGGCCATTGCTGACCATCGCGCCGGTGACGGCCTGGAGCTTGGCGAAATCGCTGTTGCCATCGCGCAGCTCGACCTGCATCGAGAAGCCGGCGGCGTTGCCGATGCCCTGGATCGGCGGCGGCGGCAGCACCAGCGTGCGTGCCTCCATGATCACCGCGAGCTTGTCGTTCAGCCCGTACACCAGCGAACGCAGATCCTCGCCCGGTCCTTTGCGCGCGTCCCAGTCCTTCAGGATGATGTAGGCGACACCTGCATTGGCAAGGCTGGCGCTGTTATCGAGCGCGGAGATGCCGGCGATGGTGATGACCTGCTGGACTCCCGGCGTGTTCTTGATCAGCTCGCTCGCTCTGTCGAGCACCTTCTGGGTCCGCTCCAATGCGGCGCCGTCGGGCAGTTGCACGGCGGCGATCAGATAGCCCTGGTCCTCGATCGGCAGGAAACCGGTCGGCACCCGGGACAGGCCGTAGCCGCCGATCCCGATCAGCACCAGCGCGAATGCGACCGAGATCGTGGCATGCCTGCACAGGAAGCCGATCAGCTTCGTGTAGCCACGCTCGACGCGGTTGTAGACCGCGTTGAAGCCGCGATAGAAGAAGTTGCGTTGCTCCGGCGGCACCGTCGGCCGCAGCCAGAGCGCGCATTGTGTCGGCTTCAGCGTCGCGGCGTTGATGGCGGACAGAAGCGCGGTTGCCGCGATCACCAGTGCGAATTGCGAATAGATCCGGCCCGTGAGGCCCGCGAGGAACGAGGCTGGCAAGAACACGGAGATCAGCACGAGCGTGATGCCGACGATCGGCGCGAACAGCTGGTCCATCGCCTTGATCGCTGCGTCATGGCCGTTCATGCCCTGCTCGATGTTGTGAGCCGCGCCCTCGACTACGACGATGGCATCGTCGACGACGATGCCGATTGCGAGCACGATCGCGAACAGCGTCGACATGTTGATGGTGAAGCCGAGCGCCGCCATCGCGGCGAACGCGCCGATGATGGTGACGGGAACGGTGGTCGCCGGCACCAGCATCGCGCGCCAGTCCTGCAGGAACACCAGGATCACGACCAGCACCAGTAGACCGGCCTCGATCAGCGTCATGTAGACCTCGTGCACCGAGGCCTGCACGAATTTGGTGGTGTCGAACGGCGTGTCGTATTTCATCCCTTGCGGGAACGCCTTTGCAAGCTCCGCCATCTTCTTCTCGACGGCCTGCTCGACCTGAAGTGCATTGGCGCCGGGCGACTGGAACACGCCGATGCCGGTGGCCGGCTGCTTGTTCAGGGAGAATATCTGGCTGTAGGTCTGCGCGCCGAGCTCAACCCAACCGACGTCGCGCACCCGCGTGACGTCACCGCTGGTGCCCGATTTGACGATGATGTTCTCGAACTCGGCGGTGTCGTCGAGCCTGCCGTTGACGTTGAGGGTATACTGGAACGCCTGTCCCGGCGGTGTCGGTGGGGCGCCGACCTGGCCGGCGGAGACCTGCTGGCTCTGCTGCTGGATCGCCTGGATGACGTCCTGCGGCACCAGGCCACGGACCTGCAGCTTGTTCGGATCGAGCCACACCCGCATCGAATACTGGCCGGCACCGAACACGGTGACGTTGCCGACGCCGGGCAGGCGCGAGAGTTCGTCGCGGAGGTTGATGGTGGCGTAGTTGCTCAGATAAAGGCTGTCGAACGTCTTGTCGGGCGAGGTCAGCGTCACGAACAGCAGGATCGACGTCGATCGCTTCTGCACGGTGACGCCCTGGTTCTGCACGGACGACGGCAGTTGCGACAGCGCGCTGGAGACGCGGTTCTGCACCAGCACCTGCGCGAAGTTGAGGTCGGTGCCGATCTTGAAGGTCACGGTCAGCGTATAGGTGCCGTCGGAGCCGCTGTAGGACTGCATGTAGAGCATATCCTCGACGCCGTTGACCTGTTGCTCGATCGGCAAGGCAACCGTGTCGATCACGGTCTTGGCGCTCGCGCCGGGATAGCGGGTCGTGACCTGCACCGTCGGCGGCACCACGTCGGGATATTGCGCGATCGCGAGGTTGAACAGCGCGACGCCGCCGATCAGGATCATCAGCAGTGCGATGACGTTCGAGAGGACCGGCCGTTCGATGAAGAACTTTGAGATCACGGAAGGCGCTCCTACTTACTTGGCAGACGCCTGCGGCTGCTCGATCTTTGTCACCTGCGGGTCGATCTTCTGGCCCGGAATCACGCGCAAGAGCCCTGCGGTCACCACGCGATCATCCGGCTTCAAGCCGCTTTCGATCACGCGCAGGCCGTTGTCCACGGGACCGATCTGCACCTTGCGTTGCTCGACAACGTTGTCGCCGTTGACGACGAGGAGATAGCGGCCGCCCTGGTCGCTGCCGAGCGCGGTGTCGGGCACGAGCAGGGCGTCCTTCTCCTGGGTGAAGGGCACGCGGACGCGGACGAAATAGCCGGGCAGCAGCACCCGCTTGTCGTTGGGCACGAGACCGCGCACCGCGAGCGTGCCGGTCGATTGGGTGAGGGTCGGAGCGACATAGTCGAGCTTGCCCTCATGCGGATAGCCGGCCTCGGTCTGCAGGCCGACTTGAATTGGAAATTGCTTCATGTCGGCGGCGGTGAGCCCCCGGCGGGCGGCCTCGGCGCGGATGCGCAGCACGTCCTGCTCGTTGACGGTGAAGTTCACATAGATCGGATCCATCGCGACGATGGAGGCGAGTTGAGTCGGCGAAGAGACCCCGACGAGCTCGCCGATCGAGACCATATGCGCGCTGACGACGCCGTCGAATGGTGCGCTCACCTTGGTGTAGCCGTAGTTGACTTCGGCGAGGCGGGTATTGGCCTGGGCTTGCTGGAGGTTGGCCTGTGCGTTGTCGCGGTTCGAGGTCGAGCTGTCCAAAGTCGCTTGCGAGACGGCTTGCCGCTGCACGAGATCGCTCTGCCGCTTGAAGTCGGCTTCCGCCTGCCGGAGCGAGGCCTGCGCGCCGGCCTCGGCCGCCTGCGCCTGATCGAGCTTGAGCTTGTAGGTCTCGGGCTCGATCGTGAACAGCTGGGTGCCTTGCTTGACGAAGGCGCCGTCCTGGTAATCGATCGATTGCAGGAATCCCTGCACGCGCGCAACGAGATCGACATTCTTGACCGGCGCGGTGTTGCCGGTGGCCTCGACATACCGCGTCACCGGGCGCTGCACCGGCGCGGCGACGTCCACCTTGGGCGGCGGCGGGGCGACGAACGTATTCTTGTCCTCACAGCCGGCGAGCGCGGCCACGGCCATCGCGGCGGCCAGTGCCCGCCCGACATGTCTCCGCGCTGCGTTGCGTCGTGCGGGAGATGCGGGATTCGCGCAGGTCATTCGGTGGCCCCCGGTTGCTGTCTGTCGGGGCGGGAGGCTATCAACAAATGCCCGGACGTGGAACACCATAGCCATGGCAGTCGTCGGCCTTGCACTGCAGACCGCGCTGTGGCCTTTGACAGTTTTGCCATCACAAACCGCTTTCCATCGCGCGCACGATCGACCAGAATTATGTCAAGGGCCCTGCGGCGGCACGCGAAACAGTCGGGACGAACAAGAGAAGAATAAAAGAAGAAAAGGTCGGGAGATCATGACATGCCCACGTCTCTCCAGTCGGTCCTTAAGTCGGTCCTTGCCGGCCTCGTTCTCGCCGCGGCCGTTGCCATGCCCGCGCTAGCCGATGGTCTGAAGGACGAGATCGCACCGACCGGCAAGCTGCGGGTCGCGATCGCAATCAGCCCGGCTGGCGGCGCGTTCTGGTCCACCAAGACCGAAGCCGGTTATGCCGGCGTGCCCGTCGATCTCGGCAGGGAGATGGCCGCCCAGCTCGGCGTCCCCGTCGAATATGTCGTGCACCAGAATTCCGGCCAGATCACCGATGCGGCCGGCAAGAACACTTGGGACGTCACCTGGCTCCCCAAGGATCCCGAGCGCGAGACCAGGATGATGTTCGGCCCGATCTACGAGGTCGCGGACGCCACCTACATCGTCAAATCAGGCTCGATCGTCACCAATTTCGCCACGCTTGACCAGGGGGGCATCAAGGTCGCCGCCGTCAACGCCACCACCACGATGCGCGGCGCGGTCGCGCATCTGAAAAATGCAAAGGTCACGGGCTATCAGACCTATGACGAGATCTTCGGGCTCCTCAGCAGGGGCGAGATCGACGCCTTTGCGCTGTCGCGCGACCAGCTTAACAAGATGGTGCAGAAGATCCCGGGCACGCGCGTGCTCGACGAGACCTTCAAGAAGACCGTCACCGCCGTCGCAGTGCCGCTCGGCCATAGCCATGCATTGGCGTTCGTGAGCAAATTCATGAACGACGCGGTGACGAACGGCACCTTGCGCAAGGCCTATGACAACAATGGCCTGAAGGACACGCCGATCCGCACCGAATAGGACGGCGGCGCAAGATGGCTGCGCCGCGCTCCGGCCCTACGGTTCCGCGGTGCGGATGCCCGCGGGGCTCACCTGCATCTTGAGCGTGGATGTCTTGTTCAGCGCTTTGCCGTCGAACGAGAAGGCGATCAGCTCGTTTTCGACCATGCACTGGGCCACGACATATTTGGAGTCCTTCGACCACACCATGCCCTGGCACCAATGGCCGATCTTCGCTTCCGTCACCGGCGTAAGGTCAGTGCCCGAAATTTTGTAGACCTTGAGCAGGCCGAAATCGTTGAAGAACGGCGAGGCAGACGGCTTGTTCGAACCGTTCATGACGGTCACGGCCACATGGCTGCCGTCCGGGGACATCTTCACGGCTTCCGGCGTCTGCCCGACGGTGACTGTCGTGACGACGCGGATCGGTTTCGCCGTCATGTCGATCAGGCTGATCGAGTCGTTGTCACCGCTGCTGGCGCCGACATTGCCGACGATTGCCGTAGCGCTGCCGGTGAGATCGATGTCGTAGGGGCGGATGCCCGCGGAGAGATCGCGCTTGGCGTACTCGACCTTGCTCCCGTCCACGGTCAGAAGCGAGATCTTGCTGTCTCCGTCGCGGGTGACCAGCGCGGTCGCGCCGTCATGGGAAAAGACCGCGTGGCTGGGTCCTGATTTGGCGTCGCCGAGCTGGATCTTGCCGGCCGGCGTCAGCGTGCTCCCGCTGATCGTGAAGACCGAGACCGTGCCTTCGCTGCGGTTCGCGACCAGTGCCAGCGTGCCCGCGCGGTTGATCGAAACGCCGGCAGCGCCGGCGCCTGCTTGCAAGGTCGCCAGCACTTTGGGCGGCGTGGATTTCAGGTCGATGACCGAGAGCTTGTCGTCGGGCACCGTCTTCGTCGGATCCGCAGGATCGAGCTTCATCGCGCCGGTGACGAGGGCGAACGCACCATCCGGTGCAATTGCCACGCTCGGCGGCGGGCCGACGACGCTGGCGGGGGCGGGCACCTCGCCTAGAAGTTTCAAGGCACCGTCGGTGAAGTCGATGACGCTCACCGTGTCGGGCAGCGGCTGCTTGCGCACCACGGCGGTGCCGTTCTCGAGCACCATCTTGCCGTCATTGGCCGTGACGACGATCTCGGCATGCGCGGCGAAATTGGCCAGGCCCGCCAGGGATGTTGAGATCAAGGCCCATGCGGCACGGTGCGTGCGCTTGCGAAGAGCGGCTGTCATGTGTCCCCCCTGGATTTGTTCTTGTCCGGAGAAGCTAAATGCACCGGGCGCAGGACGCAATGACCAGGCGGACCGTTTTGCCTTTGAAGACCCTGATGGACGGCTACAAGGCGGGAGCTAGCCTCTCACCCGCGTGCCACGCGGCGAGCAGCCCCTCAGCGCGGCTTGATCTCCGCATACTTCGCCATCGCCTTCTCGAACTTCCGCTTGAACAGCCACATCGCGCCAAGGATTTCCCGGAAGCTTGCCGAGCTGCGCGCCCGGTCGGCCTGTCCGAATGCGAAGATGCTGTTGTTGCGCAGGTGCTTCATGATCGTCGGACTGGACACCCTGTAGTTCAGGAGATCGCCGGACTTGAGCGCCGACCGTGTCGGCGTGGGTACGATCTGGATCAGCTCGAACAGCTTCATCTGGTCGATCGGGTCGGGCAGCGTCTTCACGATTCCCGGGATCTCCCGGAAAACATCCGCATGCGCGTTCATCAGCCCGTCGCGCACGTTGGTCCAGTGATTGAAACGATGATCGGTGCCGCTGGCGCGTGCCTCCTCTTTATCGTCGCGCGCGCTCAACCCGGGATCGGCCGCCGCGATCTCGGCCTTGATGGTCTCCCATTTCCTGCGGCCGTTGCGGTCCTCGGACGGGCCGGTCTGGAAGCTGCCCATATAGGTGTTGGAGCGCCCGTTGCGGACGTTCTGCTTGCCGTTGGTCTCGGCAAAGAACAGCCCGAGGCTGATCCGGCCCGCGGCTTCGGCGTGGTCAGGCGCAAGCCCCTTGGCCCGCGCGATCGCAACCGCGAGATCGACCACGTCCTTGAACGGCGTCGCCGAGTTCTGCGCGCCGGCCGGCGGCGCTTCCATGATCTCGAACAGCTTTGAGTATTCGTCGACCAGCGGCTCGATGTCGGCATCGAAATAGGCCGGAGGTATCTCGAACTTGTTGGGCCTGCCGATCCGCGACGGCATGACGTCGGTGAGATCCTTGTAAGCACTGATCACGGCGACGCGTGCCAGATACAGCGCCTGGCCCGGCAGGTTCGGCAGCGGCTGCTTGGCGTCGATCTGGCGGCGACGCTCAGACAGAATCGCCTTGAAATCGCCGAGCGCACGCTCGTAGGTCGCAACCGCCTCCGATTGCCTGGCGGTGAGCGTTTGCGCCCGGCTCGGGACCAATGTCGCAAGGACCAGCCCAAGCGCCGCGATGATTGCGAGGAGTTGACGTCGTGCAGGCATGGCCGGTTCCCCCAACGATTCGTCGGTCGGGGGATCGTAGCCTAGTCGTTGGCTTCGGGAGGCAGGAAGTCGACCTCGTGCAGCGCCGAGATGCGCACGACCTCGGCCGGGTCGGTCAGGTCATGGAGCTGGTTGAACAGCGCCTCCAGCTTCTGCATCGGCGAGACCCAGAACAACGCACGGGCCGGTTTGTCGGATTTGTTGAAATAGCCGTGCGGGATGCCGCGCGGCAGGCGCACGAGGTCGCCGGCGTGGGCCTTGACCCATTTGCCGTCGAGCTTGAGGTCGAGCGTGCCTTCCTGCACCAGGATGAATTCGTCCTGGGTCGGATGGATGTGCACCGGCACGAACTGGCCCGGATCGCTGTTGGTCTCGAACGCGAAGGTGGACTCGGTGACGGCCTTAGGGAAGTAGACCTGGCCGAGGATGTTCCAGGTCTTGCCGCCATAGCCCGTACCAACAGCGGTGATGCCCTTTTCGAGTGCAGTCATGGCTCGCCTCCAATGGGATTGTAACTGAGACGGAGTGTTGCGCAGCAGCCATGCGCTGTCCATGCGCAAGACTCGCACTAACGCCTGTCGCGTTCAGCCGCCTGCCTGCGCAGAAAGCCTTCGAGATCGGCCTGCACGGAATAGGGCGTCGGGATCGGATCGCCCGCGTCGTCGACGGCGGTGTCGAGAGAGCGGCGCAGCATGCGAGCGAGCTCGGCCTTGCGGTAGGGCTTTGTCAAAAGCGGCGCGCCCTTGGTGGCGCGTCCCTGCGCATGCGGGGCGTCGTAGGCATAGCCCGACGTGAACAGCACCCGCAGCGAGGGGCGCGCTGCCACCATCTCGTCGGCGAGCTCTCGTCCATTCAAGCTGCCGGCCATCACGATGTCGGTGAAAAGCAGGTCGAAGGGCGTGCCTTCGGCCGCGATGGCGAGCGCCTCGGCCGCATTGGCGGCCGGGATGATCTTGTAGCCGAGGCTTTCGAGCTGGACCGTAACGTACTGGCGGACGTCGCGGTCGTCCTCGACACAAAGGATGGTTTCCGTCCCGCCCATGACCTTGCGCTCGTCATAGCCGGTGGGGCGAAGCGTGCTCGCCTCCGCCTTCGGCAGGTAGATCGTGAAAATCGTGCCGCGTCCTTCTTCGGAAGCGACCTTGATGCCGCCGCCGGACTGCTTGATGAATCCGAACACCATGCTGAGCCCGAGTCCCGTGCCCTTGCCGACGTCCTTGGTCGAGAAGAAGGGATCGAAGATCCGCTCCAGAATGGCTGACGGAATGCCGGTGCCGGTGTCGGCTATCTCGATCTCGACATAGTCGCCGGCATAGCCGGCCCCGACCGCCACGGCCTCGCGGACGCCGAACACGACGTTGCGCGTCGTCAACGTCAGTCTGCCGCCGTCCTGCATCGCATCGCGGGCGTTGATCGCGAGGTTGAGAAGTGCCGAGCTCAATTGGCCGCGATCGACCAGCGCGAGCCAGATGTTGCCGTCGAGCCGGGTCACGATCTCGATCTTCTTGTCGAAGGTTGCCCGAAGCAGCTTTGCGAGCTCTTCGAGCAGTTCGTTGACGTCGCTCTCGGCCGGCTTGAGCGCCTGCTTGCGGGCAAAGGACAACAGGCTCGAGGTCAGTGCGGCGCCGCGGTCGGCGGCGTCGCTGATCAGCTTGGTGATGGTCGCGAGCGGCGGATTGTCCTTCACGGCGTCGGCGAGGATCTCGATCGTGCCCGTGATCACGGTGAGCATGTTGTTGAATTCGTGCGCGATGCCGCCGGTGAGCTGGCCGATCGCCTCCATCTTCTGGGCCTGGATCAGCTGCTCCGCGGCGGCGCGCTTCTGGGTGACGTCCTTGACGAAATTGTTGATGAGGGTGCGCCCCCCGATGTGGAGCGCCGTGCTGGAAGCCTCGATCAGGATCTCGTCGCCGTCCCGGTGCAGCAGGGTCGCTTCGAACCGGATGCCGATCGGCGTATCCGACAATTCCGGCAGCAGCCGCATCATGCGTTGCCTGAAGCCGTCGCGCAGCGGCTCGGCGATGAGGAGGTTGACGACGTCGGTGCCGAGCGCCTCCTTGCGCGTCCATCCGGTCAGGGCCTCGGCCTGAAGGCTCCATTCCAGCACGATGCCGCTCTGGTCGGTCTGAATGAAGGCGTCGAGCGCGGTCTTGATGACGGCTTGCGTCATCTGTGCGCTGGCCTGCGCCTGCTCGGCCAGTTGCGCGGCGGCACGTTTTTCCTGCGCCGTTTCGATCGCGCGCGTGCACAGACGAGCGAGCAGGACGGCAATGGCGCCGCTTGCGAGCAGGGCGACGATCTGGGCAATGCCGAACCCGGCGCCGGTCGCGGCATAGGAGACGAGGAGAGCCGCCGCGGTCACGATGACCTGCGCGGTCATCGCGAGTGTCAGAAGCCCCCTGAGTTTCATGGTCTCACACCAACGCGTCAGTCGCGGCCCCCGTGTCCGCCCTGTCAATGACCGGCTCCACGTCAGCGACAGATGTGAGCTACAGATTCCGCGCGGCGGCGTCGAGGGGCAATTTGCGGTGGTGCCGGTTTGGCGGCGCTTCAACCTGCCGGCGAATCGGTCTGGCGCAGCGTGGTCACCCAGATTACGCGGGCCGTCTGCTGGGTCGGGTTGTCGAACATATGCGGCACGATGCTCGGAAAGCGAAAGCTGTCGCCGGCCTCGAGCAGATGGGCCTGGTTGTCGAGCCACAGCCGCAGGCTTCCCGAGAGGATATAGCCCGCCTTCTCGCCAGTGTGCTGCAGGAAATCGGTGCCGGACGAGGCGCCGGGATTGAGCGTGAGCTCGTAGAGTTCGAGCTGGCCTTTGTCCGCCGGCGTCAGCGCTTCCTTGACGACGCCGCTGGCGGTGAGCCGCAGCAGGCGCCGGCTGTTCTTGCGCACGATGTAGCGCTGCACGTCGGTGGGATCGGTGGTCTCGAAGAAATAGGAGATGGGAACGTCGAGCGCGATGCTGAGCAGGCGCAACGTGCGTATCGACGGCATGGCGCGCGCGCGTTCGAGCTGGCTGATCATCCCGTTGGAGAGGCCGGTCTTGTTGGCGACGTCCTGGATCGACAGGCCTGCACGTTGCCGCAGCAGCCGCACGGTCTCGCCGAGGCGCTGGTCGACGGCATCGTCGGCTTCGGGCGCCGGGGCATCCTTCGGATCGTTGATCTCGCCGCGACCATCCATGTCGCTCTCCCATGCATCATTTCAGCCCCGGACAACGACGGTCCGGAGCTTCAGTCGGAGTGAATAGGTCGCGCATCCTAGCAATGCGATTGACAGCTGTATTTAGTCGTGATGAACTTTTGGTAGAAAAATTTAGAAGCACTAAAGCCCACTCCTGTCCCTTTGCCGGGGATCTCGGGCGCGGGAGACGGTGCCGCGTGCGAAAACGGAGAGTGGTCATGGCGGACGACACCGGGAAGTTCGGCGTTGGAGCACTGCATCTCGGCAATCCGAATCGCCGTCAGATCTTTCAGCTCGGCGCGGGCGCCGCGGCGGGATGGACGCTTTCGGGCAGCGCATTCGCGCAGACCGAACGCCCGACCAATCCGCCGGACAAGCCGCGCGGACAGGTGATCGCGGCGCTGTCGCAGGAGCCGACGGTCTTTCATCCCCTGATGCCGGGCATCGAAGTCGATCAGGGCATCTGGTGGCAGGTGTTCTCGCCGCTCTGGTTCATCGATCCCGACGGCAAGTTCGTTCCCGACCTCGCCCGCGAAGTCCCGACCCTCGAGAACGGCGGCCTGTCGGCCGACGGCCTGACCTGGAAGATCAAGCTCCGCAGCGACGTGAAATGGCACGACGGCACGCCGTTCACGGCCGACGACGTCAAGTTCTCGCTCGAGCTGATCAACAATCCCGATTTTCGCGCGCGCAGCCGCGTCGGCCATAGCCTCGTGAAAGACATCAAGGTCGTCGCGCCCGACGAGATTCACTGGCGCATGGAAGCTCCCTATTCGCCCTACGTGTCGATCCTGGGATCGCTGACCTTTATCGTGCCCAAGCACATCCTGGAGAAGGTGACCGATCCGAACGCCTCGCCGTTCCACAACGCGCCTGTCGGCACCGGACCGTTCCGCTGGGGCGAGCGCGTGCCGGGTGACCACATTCAGTTGAATGCCCATACCGGCTATCACGGCAAGGGGCCGTACGTCGAACGCGTGGTGTTCAAATACATTCCCGATCTCACCGTCCTCTACACCCAGTTCCGCACCGGACAGGTCGACTACACCGGCCTGCAAGGCATTCTGCCGAACTTCGTGCAGGAGGCGAAGACCCTGAAGGGCCGCAAGATCTTCGTCTCCTCGACGTCGTCGGTGGAGCACATCGCGCCCAATCTGGAGTTCGGCGCGTTGGCGGACCGCACCGTGCGCGAGGCGCTTTATCTCGCGATCAACAAGCAGGCGATCATCGATGCGCTGAACTACGGCTTGCCGACGCAGACCGAAAGCTTCGTGCCGCAACAGGCCTGGTCGTTCCAGCAGGGACTGCCGCAGCACAAATACGATCCGGCCAAGGCCAACACGCTGCTCGATGCGGCCGGTTGGGTCCGCGGCGCCGGTGGGGTGCGCGAGAAGGGCGGCGTCAAGCTCGAATTCGCCAATTCCACGACGTCGGGCAACGCGGTGCGGGAGCAGACCCAGCAGTTGCTGATCCAGGACTGGCGCGCGATCGGTGCCGCGATGCGCGTCAACAACATGCCGGCCGCCGTGATCTGGGGCGACTTCTGGCAGCAATCGAAATTCAACTCGGTGATCGTGGGGGTGAATTTCATGCTCGGCAGCGACCCCGACGTGACGCCCCGCTTCGGCTCCGGCGCCATTCCTGCCAAGGGTGGCCGCGGCTACAACACCTATCAGTATCGCAACCCGGAGGCGGATCGGCTTCTCGCAGAAGGTGCCAAGCAGTTCGATCTGGCGCAGCGCAAGACGACCTATGGCAATCTGCAAAAGCTGATCCGCGACGACCTCGCGATCCTGCCGCTGTTCCAGGGCTTCATCGCCGAAGGCGTGAAGGAAGGGCTGCAGGGTTTCCGCCCCAACATCAACATGTCGATCAACTGCTGGAACATCCGCGAATGGTATTGGGCCTGATGGTTCAGGTGCGCGAGATCGCCTGAGATGGCCCGTTACGTCGCCAATCGCCTGGCGCAGGCGATCATGCTGCTGGTGATCGTGTCCGCGATCGGCTTCGCCATCCTGCATCTGGCGCCGGGCGGCCCGCTCTCGCAATTCGCGGCGTCCGCGCAGATGACCCAGGAGGATCTCGATCGCGTCACCCGGCAGCTTGGCCTCGATCGTTCGCTGCCGATCCAGTATCTCGACTGGTTCGGCCGGATGCTGAGGGGCGATTGGGGCCGCTCGTATCGCGACGGCGAGCCGGTGCTGGCGGTGATCTCCTCGCATCTCGGCGCGACCCTGGAGTTGATGGCGACGGCGACCATCATCGCGGTCCTGCTCGGTTGCTGGATTGGCGTGCTCGGTGCGCTGCGCCGCTATTCGCTGTTCGATTCGCTGGCGACCGTCGGCGCCATGATCGCATTGTCGATCCCGACCTTCTGGTTCGGCCTCGTCACCATCTATGTGTTCTCGGTGAAGCTCGGCTGGCTGCCGGCCGGCAACCGGCAGACCGTCGGCGACGGCTCACCGCTCGATCTCCTCCATCATCTCATTGCGCCGGCGCTGGTGCTGGCGCTGGTGGAGACCGCGATGTGGGGCCGCTTCATGCGCTCCTCGATGCTCGAAGTCATCAACCAGGACTACATCCGCACCGCGCGCGCCAAGGGCATGCCGGAATGGCGAATCCTTACGGTTCACGCCTTGCGGAACGCGCTGCTGCCGATGATCACGGTGGGCGGCCTTCAGTTTCCGACGCTGCTCGGTGGTGCGCTGGTCGCCGAGACCGTGTTCACCTGGCCTGGCATGGGCCGGCTGTTCCTCGATTCCATCGGCTACCGCGACTATCCGGTAGTGATGGGCATCCTGATGTTCTCGGCGATCATGGTGCTGATCGGCTCCCTCCTCGCCGACATCCTTTATGCCGTCGTCGATCCGCGCATCCGGGTGGGCTAGGGATGACGACTGCCGCCCTCTCCACCGATCAAGTTGCGCCGGGCCAGGCGGCGTGGCGGCGCTTCCGCCGGCATCGGCTTGCGCTCGCGGGCGCGTTGATCATTCTGCTTCTCATCCTCGGTTCGGCATTCGGCCCGTATCTCCTGCCGTTCGACGACACCTATATCGACATCATGAAGCGGTTCGCGCCGCCGCTGTCGGGCGCGCACATCCTCGGCACCGACGAGCTCGGCCGCGACGTGCTGGCGCGGCTGATGATGGGCGCGCGTATCTCGCTGTCGATCGGCTTCGTCGCGATGGTGATCGCGATGGCAGTGGGCATCGCCGTCGGCGCCTTTGCCGGCTTCTATGGCGGCATGGTCGGCGCGGTGCTGATGCGGCTCGTCGACGCCATGCTGTGCTTTCCGACCATCTTCCTGCTGCTCGCGCTCGCGGCGCTCATCGAGCCCGGCTTCGTCACCACCACCGTGCTGATCGCGGCAACCGCCTGGATGTGGGTGGCCCGCGTCGTCGAGGCCCAGGTGCGCTCGCTGCGGGAACGCGAGTTTGCGGTTGCTGCACTCGCGTTCGGCTCGTCGAACCTGCGGATCATGTTCCGCGAGCTCGTGCCCAACGCGGTCGCGCCGATCGTGGTGGCGGCGACGCTGAACGTCGCCAAGGCAATTCTGCTGGAATCCTATCTCAGCTATCTCGGTTACGGCATCCAGCCGCCGGCCGCGAGCCTCGGCAACATGCTCAACAATGCGCAGATCTATCTCACCAGTGCGCCCTGGCTCGCGATTGCGCCGGGCCTCGCCATCACGCTGGCGGTGACGAGCTTCAACTTCCTTGGCGACGGCCTGCGCGACGCGCTCGATCCGCGAATGAACATCCCATGATCTGCAAACGAGCGACGAGCCGAGCTGTCTCGATCGAACTGAATTTCTGGAGTGTCCCATGTCCCCGCCGCTCACCCGTATAAACAGTGACGAGCGCCTGCCGGCGCAGGTGGATGTCGTCGTCATCGGCGGCGGCGTCATCGGCGTGTCCGCAGCCTATCATCTCGCGAAGAAGGGCCTTTCCGTCGCCCTGGTCGAGAAGGGCCATGTCGGCGGCGAGCAGTCGAGCCGCAATTGGGGCTGGTGCCGCCAGCAGGGCCGCGCGCGTGAGGAGATCCCGCTCGCCCGCGAGGCGCTGCGGCTGTGGGAAGACATGCAGAACGACGCCGGCGTAGATGCCGGCTTCCGCCGTACCGGCGTGCTGTTCCTGACCAAGAGCAAGGACGAACTCGCCAGCTGGGAGCGATGGGCCGCGACGGCGCGCGAGATGCAGGTGCACTCCACGGTCCTGACGCCAGCGGAGGTCGCCGAGCGCCTGCCCGGCAACGCCGAAAAATGGGTCGGCGGATTGCACACGCCGAGCGACGGGCGCGCCGAGCCCTCGATGGCGGTGCCTGCGCTTGCGACCGCCGCGCGAAAACACGGCGTCACCATTCATCAGGGCTGCGCCGCGCGTGGGCTAGAGACACAGGGTGGGCGCGTGAGCGCCGTCGTCACCGAGAAGGGCACCATTCGCACGCAATCGGTGCTGCTGTCCGGCGGCGCGTGGTCGTCGCTGTTCTGCCGACGCCACGGCATCGAGCTGCCGATCGGCCTCGTCAACGCCACCGCGTGCCGGACCACGCCGGGGCCGGAGATCACCTCCGGCGCGCTCGGTACCGACTTCTATTGCATCCGCCGCCGCCTCGACGGCGGCTTTACGCTGGCGCTTCGCAATCGCGGCACGGTCGAACTGTCGCCCGATCTGTTCCGCTACGCGCGGACCTTCTGGCCGACCTATCGTCATCGCAAGAACGGATTGAAACTGTCGTTCGGCAAATCCTTCTTCGACCAGCTCATGCGCGGCACGAGCTGGAGCTTGGACAAGCCGTCGCCGTTCGAGACCGAGCGCGTGCGCGACCCCGCGCCTGACATGTCGCTGGTCAATGCCGCGCTGGCTTCGCTGATCAAGTCGAACCCTGAATTGAAGGACATCGAGATCGCGGAAGCCTGGGGCGGTACGATCGACTGCACGCCGGATACCATTCCGGTCATCTCTCCGGTCGATGCCATGCCCGGCTTCTTCCTGGCCACCGGCTTCTCCGGCCACGGCTTTGGCATCGGCCCTGCGGCCGGCAAGCTCGCCGCCGACATCGTGACGGGCGCGACGCCGCTGGTCGATCCGGCGGCCTACAGCCACAAGCGCCTGATCGACGGCCGCCGGCTCGCGCCGGTCAGCCCGTTCTGAGGATCTTGCGGCATGACGGTTCTGTACAAGGCCAACATGGTTCGCGGCGCGGAGTGGGCGGGCTTCTTCGCCCAGCGCGCGCCCGATGTGCCATTCCGGCTCTGGCCCGACATCGGCGATCCCGCCGACGTCCGCTATCTCGTGGCGTGGGTGCCGCCGGACGACATCGCGACGACGTTCCCAAATCTCGAGCTGGTCTTCTCGGTCGGTGCGGGTGTCGACCAGTTCGACGCGTCAAAAGTTCCGCCGCACATTCCGCTGGTGCGCATGCTGGAGCCGGGCATCGCGGAGACCATGGTCGAATACGTCACCATGGCGGTGCTCGCCCTGCATCGCGATCTCCTGCACTTCATCGGCCAGCAGAAGGCGCAGGTCTGGCGCGAGATCCGGATCACGCCGGCCAAACGTCGTCGCGTCGGCGTGATGGGCCTCGGCCAGCTCGGCCAGGCCGTGGTCGAACGCCTCACGGCGTTCGGCTTTCCGCTTCTCGGCTGGAACCGCTCGCCGCGCGAGATCGACGGCGTCACCTGTTACGCGGGCATGGAGACGTTGCCGGATTTCCTTGCGCAGACCGACATTCTCGTCTGCCTATTGCCTCTGACCGACGAGACCCGCGGCATCCTGAATGCGGATCTGTTCGCGCGCCTACCGCGCGGCGCGTCGCTGGTCAATGTCGGGCGAGGCCCGCATCTGGTCGAAGCCGACTTTCTCGCGGCGCTCGACAGTGGCGCATTGTCGGGTGCCGTCCTCGATGTCGCCGAGCCGGAGCCGCTGCTTGCGGGTCACCCTTTCTGGAGCCACCCGCGCATCCTGGTCACGCCGCACAATGCCAGTATGACGACGCCGGATACGGCGGTCGATTTCGTGCTGGACGTGATCGCACGCCACCGCCGCGGCGAGGATTTGCCGGGGCGTGTCGATCGTAGTCGTGGCTATTAGGACATCGGCATGAGCATGGGCGCAAGCGGAGCTGATCAAGTCGCGGACCACGCTCAGTCGCCGGTGCTGTCGGTTTCCGGCCTGACGACGTCCTTCCTCCGCGAACGGCAATGGAGTCCCGTCGTCCGCGACGTGTCGTTCGATATTGCCTCGCGGGAAACCGTGGCGATCGTCGGCGAGTCCGGTTCGGGCAAGAGCGTCACCGCGCTCTCGATCATGTGGCTCATTCCGAAGGAGAACGGCCGGGTCGAAGGCAGCGTCCGGCTTGCCGGTCGCGACCTGCTGACGCTGCCCGAAGCGAGCATGAAGGATGTTCGTGGCAACGACATCGCCATGATCTTCCAGGAGCCGATGACGAGCCTCAATCCGGTGCTGACCATCGGCTTCCAGATTGCGGAAGCACTGATCCAGCACCGCGGTCTGTCGCGCGCGGCGGCGGAGGTCGAGACCATCCGCCTGCTCGACCGCGTGCGGATACCTGCGGCGAAATCGCGCTTCCACGAGCATCCGCATCGCTTCTCCGGCGGCATGCGCCAGCGTGTGATGATCGCGATGGCGCTGGCCTGCAAGCCGAGGCTGCTGATCGCGGACGAGCCGACCACCGCGCTCGATGTCACGATCCAGGCCCAGATTCTGGAGCTCCTGAAGGAGCTTCAGCAGGAAGAGGAGATGTCGATCCTCTTCATCACCCACGACATGGGCGTGGTGGCCGAGATCGCGGACCGCACCGTGGTGATGTATGGCGGCCAGGCGGTGGAGACTGACGCGACCGCGCGTATCTTCGCAGCCCCTTCGCATCCTTATACAAGGGCACTGCTCGCGGCCGTGCCCCGCCTCGGCTCGATGGATGGGCGGACGCGGCCGATGCGTTTTCCGATCGTCGACAAGCTAACGGGGACCTCGGACGAGCCGGCGGAGACGCCCGACACGGTCTCGATTGCCGAGCGACCGCTGCTCGAAGTCTCCAATCTCACGACGCGCTTTCCAATCCGCTCAGGCCTGTTCGGCAAGCTCTCGGGCCGCGTCCACGCGGTCGAGAACGTCTCCTTCACCTTGCGCGCCGGGGAGACGCTGGCGCTGGTCGGCGAATCCGGCTGCGGCAAGTCGACGACGGGCCGCTCCATTCTCAAGCTGACGGAGCCGGACAGCGGCACCGTTCTGGTCGACGGGCAGGATGTGCTGGCGATGAATGCCCGCACCTTGCGTGATTTTCGCAAGCAGATGCAGATCGTGTTCCAGGATCCGTTCGCGAGCCTCAACCCGCGCATGTCGGTGGGTACGGCGATTGCGGCCCCATTGCTCGCCAACGGGCTCGCAACGGCGTCGCAGGCGCGGGAGAAGGTCGCCGACCTGCTCGTTCGCGTTGGTCTCACCGCCGACATGGCCGCGCGCTTTCCGCACGAATTCTCCGGTGGCCAGCGCCAGCGCATCTGCATTGCCCGCGCGCTCGCGCTCGGACCGAAGCTGATCGTCGCGGACGAAGCGGTCTCGGCGCTCGACGTTTCGGTCAAGGCGCAGGTCGTCAACCTGATGTTGGACCTTCAGGCCAGCATGGGACTTGCCTATCTGTTCATTTCCCACGATATCGCGGTGGTCGAGCGCATGAGCCATCGCGTCGCGGTGATGTATCTCGGCGAGATCGTCGAGACCGGTCCGCGCGCGGCCCTGTTCGGAAATCCGCAGCATCCTTATACGAAGAAGCTGATGGCGGCCGTGCCGGTGCCCGATCCAGCGCGCCGCGGCACCAGGCGCGAGGTAGCGAACGACGAGATCAGAAGCCCGGTGCGCGCGCCGGATTACCAGCCGCCCGTTCGGCAATATCGCGAGGTGTCGCCGGGCCACGTCGTCCAGGTCTGGGGCGAGGAATGGTCCGCCTGACGTGCGCAGGCCGCAATTCATTTCCAAAATGCACGATGAAATCGCGCAGCAATCTGTCGGGCAGGTCAACGGTGTTGTCCTTCGCCCTGCCGGGCCTGTGACATCACGCTGAAATCACAATGAAATCATCGCGGCGCGGCCCGGTGCGACGGCCGGCCGCGCCAGCTTCGTGCTATGCGCTGCAGCTGGACCGTCGGCCGGCGATCTCCGATAATGCGCGGATCTCGGGAAGGCCGGCGAAGACGTGCCTTTACGGATGGATTTACTAGAATGACACACGCAGGCGTCTACGGGCAGAGGCTCGGGCAGGGCCTTCGCTCGAAGCAAGCACCGGTCCTGATCACGCGTTCGCTGCACAGTGCCGAGCTTGCGGTCACCGAAGTCCGCAACGACGATCCGACACCGGATATTTCCGGCTCGCTGGCTGCGGAAGATGCCTATCTCCTCAGCCTGAAACTCCGCGACTATCCGGATTGCGAATGCTGGGAGGAGGGCCGCTGTGTCAACAAGGCGGATGTTCGCGCAGGTGCGACCTATCTGTACGACCTCAAGCGCGACCCGCGCTATGTGATCGACAAGCCGTTTCACTCGCTCTTCTTCTATTTGCCGCGCTCGGCGCTCAACGGTGTTGCCAGGCATCCGGGCGGGCCGCGGGTTGGCGAGCTCAGCTACGAGCCCGGTGTCGGTCATGACGACGCGGTCGTTCGACATGTTGGCGCCTCGTTGCAGCACGGACTGCGTCGGCCCGACGAGACCAACCAGCTTTTCGTCGATCACATGATGCTTGCGCTCACCGCCCATGTCGCCCAGACCTATGGCGGGCTGAAGCCAGCCGCAGAACCGAGCCGCGGCGGTCTCGCGCCATGGCAGGTGAAGCGTGCATGTGACCGGCTCGATTCCGATCTCTCGGGCAAGATCGCGCTACAGCTGATCGCAACCGAGCTTGGCCTGTCAGTCAGCCACTTCTCACGCGCATTCCGGATCTCCACCGGCCTGCCGCCGCATCAATGGCTGCTCCAGCAGCGCGTCAAGGCGGCCA
Source organism: Bradyrhizobium sp. Kon58 (assembly GCF_055807455.1). Lineage (NCBI taxonomy): Bacteria > Pseudomonadati > Pseudomonadota > Alphaproteobacteria > Hyphomicrobiales > Nitrobacteraceae > Bradyrhizobium > Bradyrhizobium sp. Kon58. The sequence goes on along the minus strand of NZ_JBVVOT010000022.1, from coordinate 10,238 downwards.
AGCAACTGATGACAGTCCGCGACCTGCCGTTGTCCGAGATTGCCATCTCCGCCGGATTTGCCAATCAGAGCCATTTCACGCGGGTGTTCTCGTCCATCGTCGGCGTCAGTCCGGGCGCGTGGCGCCGCGAAACGGATGGCGGACGGGAAAAGATCTAGTCAGCGCCGCGTTTCCAGCGAATAGGTGTAGGCCGTGCGGCGCGCCGCAAAGATCTCGTCCGGCGGATGGCCGATGCCGTCGGCAAGATTGGCGGGATTGAAGATGGAGCCGTCGCAGGCCTCGTTGGCCTCGAGGCTGGTGATGACGATCGTCCCTAGCCGCACCTGCTCACGGTTGTCCTCGTCCGGCCATCGCAGGGTCACGTTCATGGTGGGATCGCCGGGACGGTCGAGCAAAGCCACCACGTTGAAGCGGACATCGCCGGCTGCGATCCTCCGCGCGAGATCGTCATGCAGGAAATCGGCTGACTTTGTCCTGGCTTCGTCTTCGCTCAAGGTGACGTCGCCACCGACAGGCGCGACCTTGAACTTGATGAAGCGAGTCTCGCCCTTTGCGTTCGTCGCGGGAAAGGCGTGTACGCCCCAATAGGTCGTGCCGGCAAAACTGCCGGGCAGCCGGCGCGCCGCGATGTACTTCGCCTGGTTCAGTGTTTCAGGATTGGCCGCGGAAAAAGCCCGGACCTTCTCGCTGTCGGGCTTGCCGTCCGCGCCCGGAATGCGCGCCTCGAGGAAGGCGAGCATCTGGTCGAGCGTCCGTGCAAAATGCACCGGAGCGCTTTCCAACAGGATGTCCGAGCGATGCGCGTCGTCGCCAAGCCTGAAGCTGAAGCCGCGCAGGACGAGATTGTTGCTGTCGGTCACCCCGGGATTGCCGCCGCCGACGGAGAAACGCGCCAGCACGCGCGAGGGCTTGGTGAAGCTCAGCGATCGCGTGATCTCTGCCGCGCGGTCGGACGGGGCATAGGTCCCGCGCACGCATCGACCCTTGGCGAAGCTCGCACGCACCTTTGGCGGATTGCCTGCGACCGCCTTCAATGCATCGACGATCGCGGCGGGTGTTACAGCGAGGGGGAGTTCGGACATGGCTTGGCCTCCGGCGCGAGCGGCATGTCCGTGTGTTAGGGTTGGTGCAGCGCCGGCGTCTTTCCCAAAGCCGCGCTGCCTTGTCCGATCCTGCTGAAGAAATTTGGCGGAGCTTCAGGAGTTCACGTGCACGAAATCCCGCAGCAGCGGATAGATTTCGTTGTTCCAGCGCTTGCCCGAGAACACGCCGTAATGGCCGACGCCGGCCTGCATGTGGTGCACACGGCGGTAGGCGCGCACGCCGGTGCAGAGGTCTTGCGCGGCCAGCGTCTGGCCGATCGAGCAGATGTCGTCCTTCTCGCCCTCGACCGTCATCAGCCCCATGCGGCTGACGGCCTTGGTGTCCACCGGACGTCCCCGATGCATCAGCTTGCCCTGGGGCAGAAGATGCTCCTGGAACACGTCGCGCACGGTCTCGATATAGAATTCCGCAGGCAGGTCCATCACGGCGAAATATTCGTCGTAGAAGGTCTTGATGCTGGCCGCCTTCTCCTTCTCGCCCTTGGCGATGTGATCGGCGAGATCGATGTGCTGCTTGATGTGGCGCTCGAGATTCATCGAGACGAAGGCGGTGAGCTGCACGAAGCCGGGATAGACTTTCCGCAAGGCACCGCGGCACTGCATCGGCACGTAGTTGATCAGGTTCTGCTCGAACCAGTCGATCGGCCTGCTCTTGGCGAATTCGTTGACCCTGGTCGGCAGGATGCGCGTGTCGATCGGCCCGGCCATCAGCGTCAGCGTCGCCGGCCGCGAAGGATGGTTGCCCTCGCACATGATCGCGGCGGCCGCGAGCGCCGAGACCGAGGGCTGGCAGATCGCGACCATATGCGGGCGCGGGCCCAATTGGCCGAGGAAGTCGATGAGATGCTCGGTGTAGTCGTCGAGCCCGAAACGGCCCTCGCTGCGGGGAATGTCGCGCGGATTGTGCCAGTCGGTGATGTAGACGTCGTGGTCCTGGAGCAGCGTCTTCACGGTGCCGCGCAGCAGCGTCGCGAAATGGCCGGACATCGGCGCCACCAGCAGCATGCGCGGCTGCTCGCCCACGCCTTCCTTCTTGAAACGCAGCAGCGAGCCGAACGGGGTCGCGTAAGCGATCTCCTCGGTCACGGCGACCTCGCGATTGCCGACCATGACGCTGTCGATGCCGTAGGCGGGGCGGTGGTAGGTGAGGGTGGAGCGGGAGATCAGCTCCAGCGCGGCCGACAGCCGGCCGACGACCTGATCCGATAAGCCCTGCGGCACCAGATTGAGGAATTTGAGCGCGGAGGAGGCCCCCGACCGCCACGGCGCCGTCAAGTCCATATGGTTCTGAAAGGCCTGATAATACATCGACATCATACTGAAAAGCCCACCTGTCCCCGTCCTGTTATGCAATATCGAAGCCAAACCCGGGATGAGCCGCTCTCAAGATTGGCACGTCGCTTGCTGCTCTTTTCGCGGGAAGCACAGGCGGTGCGCACTCCCGCAGCCCGGGCGGGGTGCAAGTCTTAGGCGTGAGTCACAGGCGTGAGGGAAGGCCACATGGCGAAGGCGACACTGACCATCAGCAGCAAGAACTATTCGTCCTGGTCACTGCGTGGCTGGCTGCTGACGAAATTTTCCGGGCTCGATTTCGAGGAGATCGTCACCGCACCGGACGACGCGTCGGCGCGCGCCGAAATCCTGCTGTTGTCGTCGTCGATCCTGGTGCCGTGCCTGCGGCACGACGGCGCGATCGTCTGGGATACGCTGGCGATCGCCGAATATCTCAACGAGGCGATGCCGGATGCCGGGCTGTTGCCCGCGGATCGCGTCCAGCGCGCGCATTGCCGCTCGATCTGCGGTGAAATCCATTCCGGCTTCACCACCTTGCGCGCCTCGCTGCCCGTCAACCTGAAGGGGCACTTCCCCGGCTTCAAGATCTGGTCGCGCGCGCAGGCTGACATCGATCGCGTCTGGGCGATCTGGCGCGACTGCCTGGATAAATCGGGCGGTCCCTTCCTGTTCGGCGAGACCCGCACCATGGCTGATGCGATGTACGCCCCGGTGGTGACGCGCTTCGTGACCTATAACGTCAAGCTCGAGCCGCAGCTGCAGGCCTATGCCGATACCATCATGGCCATGCCGGAGATGAAGGAATGGATCGCGGCGGCAAAGGACGAGCCGGCTGAGATCGAGGAGCTCGAGGTCGAATATTAGGCAGGCCGGGTGCCATCTGCCTGTTTTGGGAGCGCGCATCCAACCGCCGCACCCCCGCAGTCATGTCATTGAAGCCGTTAACTTTTGACGCCCGCGGCCGGCTGGGCTGGCTCACGCGCTGCGCAGATATTGTGTGCGCGCGCTGGCTGGTTGCGACATCTAGCCGTGAACAGGCGCGTACGGGGGCCTGCGGCTGATTCGGACGTGATTCGTTCGGGCCGCGTTCCGAAGGTTAAGCCGGGACGCGGCCCCGTAGCATTTTGAGACAGAAATCAGTGCTCAGGCCACGCCCGAATGCTTCATGCGTGGGACGCGCCAGCCGATGACGGTTGCTTCGACTGCGACGCCGGCTGCGTGGTTCTGCCAACGTCCCTCGACATAGCGGCAGGCGAACGGCAGCTGATACGTCCCGCTGTGGTCCTCGCACAGCACTTCGACTACAAGGCCAGGCGGCGGTTCTCCGGCGCCGTCGAATTCAGCCAGTCGTCTGTCGCGCGTTGCCATCAGAAACTCCCCTAAACAAAGCCGCAGAAGGAGCGCCCATTTCCTCCGCGTGCAGATCATCGCTCCCCGTCCGAGGGAACAGCGCAAGCTCAACGCGAGAATGCGGTGCGAGTGTGGTAGCCTCGACAGGCTGCGTGCAAAAAGCGCACATTGCCGTGATTGATTTGACGAGGAACCTGCATGCTGCTTCGAAGCGCCGGCGTCTGTTTCGCGATGTCACTGCTCGCCACGCTGGCGATTGCGCCGGTCCGCGCGCAGGACGTGCCCGGCATCGAGATCTGCACCGTCGAGAAGACCATGGAGCGCCGCACCAGCTGCCTCCAGAGCAACGTCGACTTCCTCCAGAAGACGATCACCAAGCTCAACCTCGATCACCAGCAAAAGCTGGACGCCGCGGCTCGCCAGATCGATGCGTTGAAGACGACCGTGGCCGGCTTGCAGAAGATGCTCGGCGATCTCCAGGCCGCGCAGGCGAAGACCGCGGAGGATGTGAAGAAGAAGCAGGACGCGCCGCCGCCGAAGGATGCGGCGAAATAGGAGCCGCGCTCAAGCGACGCGATATCGCTCCATCACGCTGCGGTCGGGCTCATAGCCGAGACCAGGCCCGGTCGGCACCGCGACATGGCCGGTGCCATCGACGTCGGCGCGGCCGCCCCACAGGCAGGCCTCGCGCTTCAGGTAAAACATCTCGACGAAGCCGTCGTCGCGTCCCGCCAGGAGATGCAAGGTCGCCAGCAGGCCGGGGCCGAAATACGGGGAGTGCGGAACGATCTTGACGCCGAGCCGATCTGCGAGCGCCGCAACCTTCAGGAATTCCGTGATGCCGCCGACCTTGATCACCGACGGCTGGGCGTGGCTGACCGCGCCCGCATCCATCATCTGGCGGAATTGATATTCCGTGCAGGCGTTCTCGCCGGCGGCGACGCCGAGCCCGCCCTTGCTGCGGACCTCGGCGAGTGCCGTAAAATCCTCCGGCGGCCAGACCGGCTCCTCCAGGAACATCGGCTGCGCGTCCCGGCATGTCCTGGCGAACGCGATCGCCTCTTCGCCCGACAGCGGGCAGTTCATGTCGACCATCAGCGGAATGCCGGGCCCGATCGCCGCGCGCGCGGCAAACACCGCCGGTGCCGTGGTCTCGTGCAGCTTGATGGCGCCGTAGCCGAGCGCGAGCGCCTTCTTGCACTCGGCGGCGATGTTGTCGGGCGAGCCGATCCGCAACAGGCTCGCATAGGCCGGAATGGCCGGGCGCCGGGTGCCGCCGAGCAGCCGGTGCAGCGGCACGCTCTTGATCTTGGCGGCGAGGTCCCACAGCGCGATGTCCAGCCCGGAGATCGCGAACATGGTTATGCCGTAACGCCCGAACAGATGCAGATTGCGCTGGATCTGCTCCATCACCGCGGCAATGCCGGCGGCATCGGGAACCTCCAGCCCACGGGCCTGCGGTGCGATCATTTCCTCGACGGCACTGCGCGTGGTGCGCGGACAGACATAGGCGAAGGCATCGCCCCAGCCGGTCAGCCCGGCGTCGGTGCTGACCTCGACCATCACCATGTCGAGGGCGGTGATGGCAGAGGCGCCCTGACGGAAGCTCGCGACACCGGCGTCATAGGGGATGCGGATATGGTGCGCGCGCACATCGGTGATCTTCATGACGCGGTTCCTCCTGCTTTCTCGTGAGCGGTTTCAAGGACGTCCCGAGTGTAGCCATGAACGCCCGGACGTTGCCAGTGGCTGGTCCGGCGTTATCCTCTTGCGGGACCGCAACACCGATCAAGCGAAACCTGCGGACTTCCGTGCATCATGGTCGCGCTTCGAACGAGAAACGCCATGAACCCAGCCCAGCGCGCGCTCTGGTACGTCGAGAGCCACCTGGCCGAGCCGATGACGCTCGACGAGATCGCTGCGATATCGGGCGTGTCGCGGTTCCACATCGTGCGCGCGTTTGCCGCAGCCACCGGCGTGCCGGTGATGCGGTACGTGCGTGCGCGGCGGCTGAGCGAAGCGGCGCGCAGCCTTGCGAACGGCGCGCCGGACATCCTCTCGCTGGCGCTGGAGGCGGATTACGGCTCGCACGAAGCATTCACTCGCGCGTTCCGCGACCAGTTCGGCACCACGCCCGAAGCGGTGCGCGCCGCGCAATGCACCGGCCATCTCGAGCTTCAGGAGCCGATCCTCATGGATTCAACCATCGCAGACAAACTCGCCACCCCGCGCTTCGAAACCACAAAGGCCTTCCTCGTCGCAGGCATCAACGAGCGCATCTCCTGCGACAACGGCGCGGCCATTCCTGGACTGTGGCAGCGCTTCCACCAGGAGGTCGCCGACATTCCCGCGCGCGTTGGACCGGTCGCCTATGGCGTCTGCTGCAACGGCGACGATGCCGGCAATTTCGACTACATCGCCGGCGTCGAGGTCGCCGATTTCTCCGAGCTGCCCCGCCGCTTCGGGCGTATCCGTATCCCCGAGCAGCGCTATGCGGTGTTCACCCACGCCGACCACGTCGCCTCGATCAGACGCACCGTCACCGCGATCTGGAATCAGTGGCTGCCGGCCTCCGGCCTGAAGGCTGCCGATGCGCCGAACTTCGAGCGCTACGACGAGAAATTCAATCCCGCCACCGGCAATGGCGGCCTGGAGATTTGGATACCCGTGCGAGATTAGCGCGCAACGCTGGCATACCATCCCGCTTGCTTGGCAAGCCCCGGCGACTTTGTCATAACCACAGGCAATCTTGCGTGTGGGGCCCGTGCCGGACATCCCGTGCAAGTCATAACAAGCAGCCGGGAGGGTCCCCCATGTCCAACGTCCGCGTTCTCGCCACCGACCTCGAATTTCCCGAAGGGCCGGTCGTGATGCCGGACGGCTCGGTGGTGCTGGTGGAAATCCGCGGCCAGCGCCTGACCCGAATCCATCCCGACGGGCGCAAGGAGATCGTCGCGAAGATTCCGGGCGGCCCGAACGGCGCAGCCCTCGGCCCTGACGGCAAGATCTACATTTGCAACAATGGCGGCTTCTCCTGGGTCCCGACCCGCAACATGATCATGCCGGGTCCGCAGCCCGACGATTATCTCGGCGGCTCGATCCAGCGCGTCGATCTCCAATCGGGAAAGATCGAGACCGTCGTGACGAAATGCGGCGAGCACGATCTGCGCGGGCCGAACGATCTGGTGTTCGACAAGCAGGGCGGCCTCTGGTTCTCCGATCTCGGCAAGCGCCGCGCGCGCGAGATGGACGTCGGCGGCATGTATTATCTCAAGCCTGGCATGAAAGAGATCGTCGAGGTCGTGCACGGCATACTGCCGGCGAACGGCATCGGCCTGTCGCCGGACGAGGCCACCGTCTACATCGCGGAGACGCCGACGGGCAGGCTCTGGGCCTACGAGCTCTCCGCGCCCGGCACGCTCAAGCCGCGCGACGTGATCTATCGCGGCGAGCGGGGCAAACCGATCTGCGGCCTCGGCGGTTACCAGATGTTCGACTCGCTGGCGGTCGAAGCGAACGGCAATGTCTGCGTCGCCACCCTCGTCTCCGGTTGCATCTCGGTGATAGCGCCCGATGGCACCTTGGTCGAGCAGGTCCCGACCGGCGACCGCGTCACCACCAACATCGCCTTCGGCGGCCCCGAGCTCAAGACCGCCTACATCACGCTCTCAGGCAAGGGCGAACTGATCGCCATGGACTGGCCGCGTGGCGGTTTGCCGCTCAATTTCCTAAACAAGTAAACGGTGCTAGTGACCGTCATTGCGAGCGAAGCGAAGCAATCCAGGAATGCGTCCGCGGTGACAGTCTGGATTGTTTCGTCGCTTCGCTCCTCGCAATGACGTGACGCAAGGAGAGATATTCAATGCCCTGGCCTGATCCCATCACCCTGCGCGGACAGCATGCCGCTCTGGAGCCGTTGTCGCATCAGCACCGCGAGGGGCTGATCGAGGCCGTGAAGGACGGCGAGCTCTCCACCATCTGGTACACCGCGATTCCGACGCCGGACAACATGGGCAAGGAAATCGACCGCCGGCTCGGTCTTCAGGCCGCGGGCTCGATGCTTCCCTTCACCGTGTTCGATGGCAGCGGCAAGATCGTGGGCATGACGACCTACATGAACATCGATGCCGCCAACCGCCGCGTCGAGATCGGCTCGACCTGGTACGGCAAGAGCGCGCAGCGCGGTCCGCTCAACACGCAGTGCAAGCTGCTGCTGCTCACCCACGCCTTCGAAACGCTGGACTGCATCGCGGTGGAATTCCGCACCCACTTCTTCAATCACCAGAGCCGCCGCGCCATCGAGCGCCTTGGCGCCAAGCAGGACGGCATCCTGCGCAGCCACCAGGTCGCGCCCAACGGCACGCTCCGGGACACCGTGGTCTACAGCATCACCGCGGCCGAATGGCCGACCGTGCGAATGCATTTGAATTATCAACTCAACGACAAGCCGCGCTAGAGGCGGCCGAGGCACCATGGACAGATTTGATTATGTGATCGTCGGCGCGGGCTCCGCCGGTTGCGTGCTCACCAGCCGGCTGAGCGAAGACCCTGCTACCAGTGTCTGCGTGCTCGAGGCGGGCCCGAGCGACTGGCATCCCTACATCCATCTGCCGGCCGGCTTCATCAAGACCTTCCACATGAAGAGCATCAACTGGGCCTACCAGCAGGAGGTCGGGCCCTGGACCGGCGGGCGCAGCATCTACGCGCCGCGCGGCAAGACGCTCGGCGGCTCGTCCTCGATCAATGGCCATATCTACAATCGCGGCCAGCGCATGGATTTCGACACCTGGGCGCAGATGGGCAATCGCGGCTGGGGCTATGCCGACGTGCTGCCCTACTTTCGGCGGCTGGAGAAACGGGTCGGCGAGGGCGAGGACGTTTACCGGGGCCGCGACGGCAATCTCACCGTTACCACCATGAACTGGCGCGATCCGCTTTGCGAAGCCTTCATGGAAGGCGCGGTCTCGCTCGGCATCCCTCGCAACCCCGACTACAACGGCAAGACCCAGGAAGGCGTCTCCTATTGCCAGCGCACCATCGATAGGGGCTTGCGCGTCTCCGGCGCGACCGCGTTTCTCAAGCCCGCGATGAAGCGTCCGAACGTGCATGTCCACACCCACGCGCACGCGACCGAGATCATCTTCGAGGGCAAGCGCGCCGTCGGCGTGCGCTACATGAAGGGGGGCTCTGGCGGCACGCCGGTGGAAGTGCGCGCCAACAAGGAAGTGATCCTCTCCGGCGGCACCTATAATTCGCCGCAGCTGCTCCAACTCTCCGGCATCGGCTCGCCAGATCTGCTGGGCGCCCACGGCATCGCCGTGCGTCACGCGCTTCCGGTCGGCGAAGGCCTGCAGGATCATTACGCCCCGCGAACGGTCGCGCGCGTCAAAGACATCAGGACCATCAACGAGCTTCGCCGCGGCTGGCGTCTCTGGGTCGAGGCGATGAAATGGGCCACCGCGCGCAAAGGCCTGCTGTCGCTGTCGCCGACCATGGTCTATTGCTTCTGGCATTCCGGCGAGAGCGCCGACAGCTCCGACCTCCAGCTCACCTTCACGCCGGCGTCCTACAAGGAAGGCGTACAGGGCCAGCTCGAGGACGAGCCCGGCATGACGGTGGCCTCCTGGCAGCAGCGCCCCGAGAGCCGCGGCTATGTCCGGATCCGCTCGTCTGATCCGTTCGCGCCGCCGATCATCCAGACCAACTATCTCGACGCCGAGCTCGACCGCCGCGTCATCGTCGGCGGCATGAAGCTCGCGCGCCGGCTTTTGAAGAGTGCGCCGCTGTCGCCTTACTACGCCTACGAGGATTTCCCGGGGCCGAACATCAACACCGACGACGAGTTTTTGGCCGCCGCCACCGAGCGCGGCACCACCACCTTCCACCCCGGCTGCACGTGCCGCATGGGCCCGGCGGATTCCACCTGGGCGGTGGTCGACGACCAGCTCCGCGTTCACGGGCTGCAAGGTCTCCGCGTCATCGACGCCTCAGTGATGCCGCGCATGATCTCGGCGAACCTCAACGCCTCCACCATGATGATCGCCGACCGCGCCTCGGACCTGATCCGCGGCAAGCAGCCAATGGAAGCCGCGCGCGTGCCGGATGCGGCGGTGGCGTAGCAAGGTCTCGTGCCCCGGACGCAGCGCACCGCTTCCCCAGCGATGCGAAGCGTCATTCGGTGCCGCGGTGCGCTGCGGAGCAGGGGCCCATCTCACGACCTTCGTGCGTCTTCTGGGGCCCGGCTCTGCGCAGCAGCGCTTCACGCTGCAGCGCGTCCGGGGCACCTGAGCGCGTTGTCTTGCTCCGTCATTGCGAGCGCAGTGAAGCAATCCAGTCTGTCACCGCGGAGGGATTCTGATTGCTTCGCTGCGCTCGCAATGACGATGTGGAGAGAGTGAGAAATTGTCTCCCCAACGTCGTCCTGGCGAAAGCCAGGAGGTGGATTCACACTCGAAGTGCAACAGTTGAGAGGAGAAGGCCTCTGCCGGGGTT
>NZ_JBVVOT010000021.1:0-124626 GCF_055807455.1 Bradyrhizobium sp. Kon58 | reverse complement strand
CAGCCAAACCTTACGGGGAAAGCAGGGAATGGTTAGGCCCGGCGCGTCTTACCGGACAAGGACGCGTCGGGCCGCGACTGCGTAAACGCGCATTACGCAAGCTGGCGGCGCCTTGCCTTGATGAAATACGGGTTGGCTAGCGAGCGCTTGAGGCTGCGGCTTGCGGCTGCTGAAACGGGCCGGACCTGAGCCCCTCGGTTGGCGCAGCCGGCGCACACAAACCGCGGTTCGACATCAGAGAAGCGAACGTGGTCCGGCCCAACGATCGGCATGGCCGCAATGGCACTGGACCAGGACATTCGCGTAGGCCCATCTCGCGCATTTCGCTGAAGGTGCCTTCTAAAGCCGCATGCCGGTATCCAAGTGTCGTGGCGGCGAGCATCCATTGGCATGACGCGGCTAGGGAAGGTATTCGGCTTCAGGTCTTTCCCGTCCTGCGGCCGCTTTTGGCAATCTGACCGAAAGCTGAGTCACACACTGAAATACGCACCCGTCGGAAGGGGGGTGGATGTCGCGGCTTCGATGCTGCCAGTCTAACGGATACACATGGTACAGAGCCCGCTGCTCCTTGAATCCTGGCGCTCAAGGGGAGGGCTCCGGGGCGGGCTGGCGGACCGTCCTTGACGCGGCACGGAATGCTTTCTTACGCGGCCGCCCTTCTCGTCATTGGCGCACAAGCTTGGACCGCATACCGGTCAGCATCGTGTAGGCAAGGCGCCGCCAGATCAGGTTCATCAGGACTAGCATGTCGCATCCCCGTGTTGGATTCCGCTACTTTCGACGCCCTCTGTTTCAGCAAGATTTCGCGGGGATGGGAAATGGCTTCGTGCGAGGTCGGGGTCGTGTCGCCGGTGCAGGTCCGCATGCGGCGAGTTAATGGACACCGCCAGAGGAGGTCTGAGCGATCGGTATCATAGCGGTGCCCTGTCGCGGCCGCCCTGCGGGTGGGCGGGAAATCTCATTCTCCAATGGCAATCGGAACGCCGCGGCTGATCGTACAGAAATGGAAAAGCTGCGGGGACCAGTCACGCCGGCGGGGCTTTCGGTTTTTGATTAGCTGCGGCACGAGAAGCGCCCTTTAAGGCCGCTTCGATGGCCTTAGGCCGCATACCTCGGCGGGATCTTCCGCCTTGCTGCTTAGGCGCCGATGATTGCGACACTCTCGTAACTAGCCACAGATCGCTGCCGCAGCTGGCGCATTCATACCGCTTCAGTTCGTAGCCTTCGGTCACGGGGAAAACAGATTTGAGCAGTCGAGCTTGGCTACAAACGGTGCATCCGGCTTCGCCGTTCACGATCGCCTCCCGCAAGCAATTTGGCCGCAATGATGGAAATCAAAACTGAGTCTCGATTCAGGAGCAATAGCGGCTCACGCTGGCGGGCCCTATTTTCGATACAGCCGCCCGGTAGTCGTCCGGAGGTGTAAACGCCGGCCATTGGAATTACCGTTCTCGACCTTTTGGCGGACCAGCAATGGCGCAAGGCGGTGGCACGGACAAGGCACCAACCCTCATCTGCAACAGATGTCAGCGTCCAATGGAGTTTCTCGCATCGCTGCCGGCAATTGCAAACCTGCCCGCCGCCTATGCCTACAGGTGCATGCCCTGCCTGAGAGTTGAAACTATCGTTCTGGGCTGAAGGAAGGCGCCGCCAGAGTTTGCTCTCAAGGCGGAGGCGAGCAGTTAATCCGCCAAAAGAGCTTGTTGGCGTGACGCTGACCGGAGCGCAAAGGCTGGCTTCTCTCCTATGGTGGTGTCTCAGCGCGTTGGTAGCCGGTCCACTATGCTGGACAAGACCTTTGGCGGCAACGTGATGCCCGACAGCTTCCAGGTCGCACCTTCATAGTGCAGGCTAACGCTCCCGGCGTCCTGATTTTCTGCGAGCCTCACTGCGAACTCGACCGGCTTCACCAGTGTTATTCGTCCCGCGAAAACAAAGAAGTTCGAAACGTCGAGCTCGGCCATCGACGACATCGTACCAAATGTAATGTTTTCTGCAGCGTTGCGGACGGTGCCGCTCCTCAACAGGACGGACAAATTTTCCGGTGTCATGAGCTTGACCGCGAGATCGTCGGCGATTGTCGCACCGACTGCGTTAACTGCCATTCGTTCGAACGGCCGCACCGGCCGCTTTTGGCCAATTCGGTCGAGATAGGCGGACACAACCTGATCGACCACCGAATGGCGGAGGCGCGGAAGATTCGTTCGGGCCATCACCTGAGCTGCATCTCCGCTTCGCACCGCCGAAACCAGGCCCAAGACCGAAACGAAGGCTGATCCGGCGTAGATGAAGAGGCAGATCAGGAACGCCGCCAGGATGCCAATGAGCCACCTCATGGAGCGGCAATCATGGTTCAAGGGGATTGTTCCAAGATGCGATCAGCAAGGGCCTCTGACGCCTCTTACGCGGCTGTTAGCCGAGAAGTTTAATCGTGCTGATCGTTGGAGGTTGGCAATGCACAAACTGATCGCTGTAGCCGCAATGAGCGCGTTCGCACTTGCAGCGTGTGGGAGAGACCCAGGGCCTAAAGGAGATCCAGGCGCGCAAGGTCCAGCCGGCCCGCAGGGAAGCCCACGACATCCAACGAGTGCCTGGACCACAAGGCCCCGCCGGCACGCAGGGGCCTCAAGGGCCGCACAATCCGAAAGGCGAAGAGGGAGACAAGCGTGATCCGGCGACGGTCAACATCCGTGCGGTTCAGGCCGACGGCGCGGTCAATTGCGACAGCAGCGAAGCGCTGGTGCCCGTGTTCTGCCCGAATGGCGGTGCCGCGGACGGCTCAAGGTGCGGGACGTCCCCAACGGTTGGGCTCTGCTTGAAAGAGTGACCGAGCGGTCGCTTACGATTATCTTTGGAGTAATTTTGGCCACTGGGCATCGCCGACAGGTAATGGAATTAACGCATTGGTCCGTGCCCAAGTCACGTCCATAACCTTTTCCTCGGAGACGCGCCAAGCTGCGACGACACACACTGTCAGCGTCAAAGCCGTTGCAGCAACAGTACGGATAAGAACTGGCTCACGCTTACTCCGCAAAACAAATCATCGAAGAGCGAGAGCGAGCACAAGGGGACGATTCGGAAAATACAGTGCGGCTGACTTAACGTCCGTTATCCCCAGGCTGTAAACAAGTCGGCTCACGCCTTCGAGCAGTGAGCCCCGCGATGTGCAACCATTGGCCACCGAATGATGGGTCAGTGGCCGAATGACGATATCATTCCTGGTCGGTCAAGTTGACCGCCAATGAAGCAGCCCGGACAGTAGGGCAAAAATGGTTGCGGTCACGGCGAATGGTTTAATGGCATTGAGATCCTTGGAGAAAGAACTCCAATTGATCTCGAGCTCGAAGTCCCGTGGCGGCGCAGTAGAGCGCAAGTGCTGCGGAAGCGACAGTGAACAGGTTTGCAATTATCCGGAGTAGACGCAGGTTCATTCCTAACGGCCCCAGCCGCTCCCCCAACTCGGCCGTGCTTCCGTGCCCGTACGGGCAGGGTGACTGGCATAGAAGCGCTATGTGAATTGACAACTGCTCGCCGCTACGTCGCCACGACAGGAAGATCAGCGAAGCGATTTTAGCGCCTCGTTCATTGTCATCAAGCGGGTGACGTCCTGACCGTTGATTACGATTTGATTGTCCGCTGAAATTAGAGATCCCGCGCCGATGGCAATCGATCGTTTCGGCCGGTTGGTATTGATGGCGACCCTGAGGTTCTCGCCTGGCGTGATGGCCTTGTATTTATTCCCGGTGTATTGAATTAGGTTCTCGTCCAACACTGTGAAGGGCCGCATTTCGCCATGGGTGAAAGCGCCATGCGGAGTGTTGGGCATGACATCACCGTAGAGGAAAAGATTGACGCGCTGGCCTTTGCTGCCCAGTCTGTGGTTCGAGCAGATCCAAGGAGTGTCGGGCTCTCCTGTCAGGATCTCGGACACGGCGATCTCCGGTCCCGGCACGCGCGCCGTCGTTACGCCGTCACCGATCATGGTAAGATATTCACCCTCCGCGTAACCGCCGGCGTTGTCGCCCCTGGCCACTACATGCTTCGCAATCGATCCGGCCAAAGCGCTGAAACCCGATCCAGCCATGTTATGACCGGAGCATGAATGACCCGAGTAAACGCCGCTGAAACTTCCTCGGCTGAGGTCGGCGAATTCGAGCGTCGAGTATCCGTCAGCGACGACATCTTGCAGTTTAGCGGAATGAGCCGCGTATTGACCGCGGAGTTCGCAGAGATAGAAATCACCGTCGATTCCGGCTCCATCTCCGATGATAGAGCATGACACCGCTTTCGTTCGCGATGCGGCTCCTCGTCCCATTACTGTGCAGCTCGTGAGTTAGCATCGCGCGCGGTGGATTCGTCGCCAACTATGATATTTCCGTCTCCCTTTCCACCAACGAAGCCACCTCCCGTTATCGAGTTACTCGCAAACGCGGGCGACGACGCGCTTACCGCTGCAAGTACCCCGCCGATAAACGAACGACGATCCATTTCTTGATCTCAACCGGCTCTCTTGAACTTTATAGGGTCAGTGGAGGCCTGGATTCCGTAAAACTCCCGAACTTGGCTGAGGTTCAATGCGTGGTGTATCGGGCTGAGAGTGGGCAGTGCGTGGCTGACGGCAGATTTTGCTCCGTCCACTCCTGAACATTAGAGCGTGGCTGCACGCTGCCGGTGTGTCCGTTGGACGTCCCGGCGAACTTTGGGGCCGGTTGTTCACGCTAGCGGGGCCCTCAAGTTTTGGGAACAAGTGGCAACATTCGCATTTGATAAGGAAGGGTGGACAAATGTACGCTTAGATTGTGTTGACTTCCCTTGACCTACTACTGATGTGGGCGGGCGCATGGATCGAGACCTGAAAGAGCTTCGCCGGCTAGAGCGGATATGTCTCGCTCAAGCCGAGCTTGCCACGATGCAATGTGAGCGGGCGGGGTTGCTCGAGGTGGCCCGCAATTGTCGACAAGCGGCAGCCAAATTGGAAGGCGGGACCATGCGGAACTTCAACGGCCCTGTTGCGTGGTCGATAGTTGTGATTGCTCTAATCCTTTTCGGGACATTCTATCTTTCCTGGTGAGCATCAAGTTCAGACCTCCACAAGGGGCCGTATTCCTCGCCCCTTAGGTTTATCGGCTCCTCGAAAGGCCCCTGGCGGGCTCCGCAGTTGCGAGCGCCCGGCCTGCTCAAGTGCCTATACTCGGGTCAACAAGTTTGGCACGAGCCGGCCCGCGACATCGTTCAATAGAGGGAGGATGGCCCCTCGATCTGACCAATGGTCTCAGCAATGTCGCGCCAGAGGTATGTGGCTGATCGCCGGACCCGGTTCACGCTGACGAGCCATTCTCTTCAGAGATAAGCGACGACAACGAGGCACCCGGGGTGCTTGGGGTCGCTCCTGCATAGTATAAGTTTTACATCGAACCCTAACGAATCGGGGCGCCGTGGGTATTCTCTTACTCTCGCTCGCAGCGTGCGTTGTTGGTATTCTTCTCCTACTTGCATTCCGCCGATAGGACCGAATCCGGACGCAAGAGTTGCCTTGAATCCTCAGCCAGCGCCGAGGTTAAGCTTTTCGGCGGGTTGTTTTTGACTGTGCGCGATTGAGCGCGTTCACTCCATGGCGTGGATGGAGACGAACGTGATCACCTGGCTGCTAGTCATCATCATCGCGGTCAGCGTTGCAATCCTGATCGCCCACGCGATTGACGCCATACGCTCTTAAGGCGCAACGGAGTGGCGCGAGATGTTGGAGGTTCGGCAGCGGTACACGCGAGCTCATCCGGGAATGTGACGCTCTTTAGGTCCAAGCGCTCGCAACACGAACACGCTGCGAAATGCGGATGCGGCGTTTCGCTAGATCGGCATGCGCTCCAACAATAAACAGCCTGACAGCTCGGATGCCCTGCTCGCGTTGGCGCTCATGAAACCCTCGAGGGCGGGGGAGACTTCCCCGTCGTTGTCGACCGTGCGCTGGGGCAGCGCGTCGGCGACGTCGGAGGTGGCGTCGCGCGACCATCCCTCTATCGCGCTGAAGCAGACGATCCGGACCTGATAGGCGTACTGGCCGGAGAGGAGGCCTTGCAGCACGGTCTCGAGGTCGGTCTCCGCTTCGTCCGTCTCGCGCGATGTGCAGCCGGCGCGCGCGCCGAAGTCTTCCAAGGACAAGCTAGATGTCCCGATCGAGACGATCGGCCGGCACGATCTAGGGCCAGGAACGCTACGCTTACTTCATACAATGGGAGATACGGCCCCGGCTTCAGGGGGGCTCTTGAGGGTGGCCGGGGGCCGCTCCGCCAGCTCGGGCGGCGAGCCAGCGGAGGTTTAACTGTCGACCAAGTTCCGTGTTCCTTTCCGGGACTAACGGCGGCATACTTTAGCGCATTTTAGCGCTCCGTTTTTCCGATGAGGTGTTTGCCGTGTCCCAAGCAGTTGAAGATCTGCAGATGCTGCGCCTGATCACAGCCTTCCAGAAGATCGCAGACAAGGACGCGCGACGCCTTGTCCTGATGTTCGTCGAGGAGCAGCTTGAGAAGCAGCAGGCGCAGTCGCGTCAAAAGCTCGGCCGGACGGAGCACTGAGGCCCGATTGCAGTTCCGAGTTTGCCGTTAGCGTGTTCCCATTGGGGAACGCGTGATGAAAGACATGCTCGAACATCTTGCGACACTGCGCGAGCAGATCGTGAAGTGCGAGCAGTTGAGAGACGCCGCAAAGTCCGTCATCAAGCGCGAAGCTTTCGAGAGGGTCGTCGCGCACTACACGATCCTGGCAGCCGAACTGGAACGCGCAGTTTCGCAAGCCGAGAACGAGTAAGATCTCCTTAATGGCGGGCGTCTTCTCAACCGCTGGGACTGCCGCTATTGCGAAGTCCAAGCGGTCTGCGATCAGTGCAGCGCCGCTCGGATGTTCTATTGTAAAGGCTTTACATTTGCGGTGTTGAGGCCATGAACCCTAGAAAGTCCATTTACCACCCACTGATGTTCGGCCGTCGAATGAGCGTGGACCGATCGTTCGGCTAACGTTCGCCGAAATAGAGGAAGTCCTAGGACGCAAGCTCCCGGCGTCGGCTCGAAAGTTCACCTCGTGGTGGAGCAACGAGAACGTCCGCGCGGCTCACAGCCAACCACGCGCTTGCCTCGATGCTGGCTTCACCGTGAAGGTCTCGCTAAAAAATCTGACGGTCGAATTCGAACGTGGAGCGAAGCCGAGCTGATCTCAGCGCCTCACCTCACCAGCTGATTAGGGTCGCGCGCTTCGTCCTGATCTGCGTCAGTCTTTCCAGTGCAGCTTGGCGCAGTTAGGCATTGGTACACCCCGACTTCGCGACCGGACTGGGTGTCGAGAACGAAGGTTCTCAGGATTGTCGGGACGTCGCAGTTCTCGCAGCGTGGATGCTGCGCGGCTCTGGCCACTCGCTTCAGCATTGATTCGATCCCCAACCTTCTCATGTATACGACGCGCGTGGGATGGGTGCCTTCTTCACGCAAGTTAAGCGCGCGGATCGTGTCGCAGCTGCCAGCGGGTGCGGTGCCACGGCCGGCGCCGCCGCGGTGCTGCTGCGCTGGGGGACGTTCGGTAGGACGTCGGTCCACGACCAGCCGTCGACGCCGCGGGGGATCCGCCCGATCGAGATCTCGTCCCAGATCACTTCGTGGTTGTCGGGTGCGGTTTGGCCGCCGATTACGGTGCGGCGCATGGTGAAGTCGGTCATGGCAATAATTTATGGAGAGGCGCCAGAGGGGCTGGCGAGGGGACGCGGTCCTCGAGACAGAGCCACTCGACCCATTTGGCGAGCCGCTGGCCGTATAGCGGTCGTCCTGACACTTTCGTCTCAACCGGTCGGTCTTCTGAGCAACCAAAGTGTCGGATTGCGCTGCAAGCACTGATCAATTTCGGCCTGCCACGCCAGCGCTCAAGAAGCGAAATCAAGAAAAGAACGCCGCAATGAAATCGCAATGAAATGGGTCAAACGGCCGTGAACAAAACATGGCGGAAGCGGTCGCCGCCTTTAGAAAAATCAACAACTTAGAAGGTGTTCACTGCGTTCGGGACGCAGGGGTCGCAGGTTCGCTCGCTATTTACAATTCGCCTCTTAATCAGCGGCTCCGTCGGAATCGTGAATCTTACGTCGGCGCGTCGGCGTGCGTGGACCGAGTAAGAACCGGGGCTTCTGGCAGGCTATCAAGGCACGAGGTCGGGAGTTAAGCCACCCTCCGGTAAGAGAACAGCGCCTCCACAGTAGTGGGTTGAACCACGTAGCGATCTAGGAACTCGAACCCTCGCCAAGCGATCCTACGCGGCGCACTCCATAACGTCTTGTCAAGCGCAGGAGCCCTGGGTGCGTGGACGATCACTACCCCGCGTTGGGCTTCAACCCCGCGGCCTGGATGCCCGCCACCGCGCACGCCTCGTCATTGTCGGAGGTGTCGCCGGAGACGCCGACGGCGCCGAGCAGCGTCGGGCCGTCCATGATCAGCACGCCGCCGGGGACCGGCACCAGCGCGCCTTTTGCGATCGTGTTCACGGCGTCGATGAAATAGGCCTGCTCCTGCGCGCGCTGGAACAGGGCGCGCGAGCCCATGCCCAATGCGAGCGCGCCATAGGCCTTGCCGTGCGCGATCTCGGCGCGCATCAGGCTGGTGCCGTCCTGCGCCGCGGCGATCTTGAGCACCCCGCGGGCGTCCAGGATGGTGACGACCAGCGGCTTCAGCTTCAGCTCCGCGGATTTCGCGAAGGCCGCGTCGAGGATCTTGCGGGCGGTGTCGAGGGGGAGATCAGCCATGATTGGTTTCCTTTGCAAGGGGAGTAGTTGTGGATTGGGTCTTCGCACGATCGAGGCTCATCGCCAGCACGCGCGCGACGTGAAGCGCCTCGCGCTGGGCGCCGTCGTGGATCTGATGCCGGCAGGAGGTGCCGTCGGCCACGACGAGTGTATCTTGGTCCGCGCGCCGCACGGTGGGTAGCAGCGACAGCTCCGCCATCTCGATCGAGGCATCGTAGGTGTCCGCGCCATAACCGAACGCGCCGGCCATGCCGCAGCAGCTCGACTCGATGGTCTCGACTTTCAGGCCGGGGATGAGGCGCAGCACCTGCTCGACCGGCTTGAAGGCGCCAAACGATTTTTGATGGCAATGGCCGTGCACCAGGGCTTTGTCGGCGACGGTGCCGAGCGGCAGTTGCAGCCGGCCGGCCTCGGCCTCGCGCACCAGGAATTCCTCGAAGGTGAGCGCGTGGGCGCCGACGGCCTTGGCCTCATCGTCCTTGCGCAGCGAGGCGAGCTCGTCGCGTAAGGTCAAAAGGCAGCTTGGCTCGAGGCCGACGATCGGGACGCCGCGCGCGGCAAAGGGCGCGAACACAGCGACCAGACGATCGAGCTCAGATCGGGCTTCGTCGACGAGGCCTGCTGACAGGAAGGTGCGACCGCAGCACAGCGGACGGCCGCCGCTTGCGGGTTTCGGCACATGTACCCGATAGCCGCCGGCCGCGAGCACACGCAGCGCGGCCTCGAGGTTTTCGCGCTCATAGATGCGGTTGAAGGTGTCGGCGAACAGCACGACCTCGCGGCCGGTTTCCGGCCCGACTGCTTCGGCCGGCGGTGCAAACACGTCGCTGCGGAAGGCGGGCAGCGCGCGGCGCGCGCTGATGCCGGCAAAGCGCTCGAACAGCTTTCGCAAAAGCGGGCTGCGGTTGCGCAAATTCGCCAGCGGCGCAAAGCGCGACGCGAGGCCGGCATAGCGCGGGAGGAAGCCGACCAGCCGGTCGCGCAAGGTCAAGCCGTGCGAGGCCGTGCGCGCGGCGAGCACCTCGATCTTCATCTTGGCCATGTCGACGCCGGTTGGGCATTCGTGGCGGCAGGCCTTGCAGGACACGCAGAGCTTTAGCGTCTCCATCATCTCGTCGGAGGAAAGTGCGCCCGCGCCAAGCTGGCCGGAGATCGCGAGGCGTAGCGTGTTGGCGCGGCCTCGCGTCACGTCCTTCTCGTTGCGCGTCGCGCGGTAGGACGGGCACATCACGCCGCCCTCGAGCTTGCGGCAGGCGCCGTTGTTGTTGCACATCTCGACCGCGCCCTGAAAGCCGCCGCCGGCCCCGGGATAAGCGGACCAGTCGAGTTTTGTCTTGAGCTCAGCGACGCGATACTCAGGCTTGAAGCGGAATAGCGAACGATCGTCCATCTTCGGGGCGTCGACGATCTTGCCGGGGTTGAGCACGCCCTCGGGATCAAAGCGCTGCTTCACCTCCCGGAAGTCGGCGACCAGGCGCTCGCCGAACATCGTTTCGTGGAATTCGGAGCGCACCAGGCCATCGCCGTGCTCGCCGGAATGCGAGCCCTTGTATTCGCGCACCAGTTCGAAGGCTTCCTCGGCGATGGCCCGCATCGCCTTGACATCTTTCTCCAGCTTCAAATTCAGCACGGGCCGCACATGCAGGCAGCCTTCGGAGGCGTGAGCATACATCGTGCCGCTGGTGCCGTGCTTGGCAAACACCTCGCTCAGC
This sequence comes from Bradyrhizobium sp. Kon58, assembly GCF_055807455.1. NCBI lineage: Bacteria > Pseudomonadati > Pseudomonadota > Alphaproteobacteria > Hyphomicrobiales > Nitrobacteraceae > Bradyrhizobium > Bradyrhizobium sp. Kon58. Next base: position 114,141 of record NZ_JBVVOT010000021.1, on the reverse strand, counting down.
CGCGCGGTGTAGTCGGCGAGATGCGGCAGCGGCACGGCGCAATCCTCGACGAAGGAGACCGGCTTACCCTCCTGCTTCATCGACATCATGACGTTGAGGCCGGCGGCGCGGAAATCGGCGATCCCGCTCTGGAGCGCGGGCTCGGTGATTTCCACCACGCCGCCCCATTTTCGCTTGTCGTTGTTCCAGCCGAAGCCGATATCGCCCATCAGCTCGCCGAGCTGCTTCAGGCGCACGAGATTGTTCGCCTGATCCTCCTCGGCGAACTCGACCACGAGCACCGCATCCGGATCGCCCTTGATCGCGGTGGAGATGATCGGCCGGAACATCGCGATATCGCGGCCGAGTGCGAGCATGGTGCGGTCGACCAGTTCGACCGCGATCGGCTTCAGCTTGACCAGATGCTGGGCCGCGTCCATGGCCTCGTAAAAACTGCCAAAATGGCAGATGCCGAGGGCCTTGTTGCGGATCACAGGCCACAGCTTCAGCTCGACCTTGGTGGTGAAAGCAAGCGTCCCCTCGGAGCCGACGAGAAGGTGGGCCATGTTGTTGCGGGCGTTGCGCGGCACCAGCGCATCGAGATTGTAGCCGCCGACACGGCGCTGCACTTTTGGAAAGCGCGCGGCGATCTCCCCGGCCTCGCGGGCGCCGAGATCGAGCATGTCGCGGAACAGGGCGCGGGCGCTGTCGTTCGCATCGAGATCGGAGAGATCGCGCGACACCTCGCCGAAGCGGCTCAGCGTGCCGTCGGCAAGCGCGGCCTCCATGGACAGCGTGTTGTCGCGCATGGTGCCGTAGCGCAAGCTGCGGCCGCCGCAGGAATTGTTGCCGGCCATGCCGCCGATGGTGGCGCGCGAGGCCGTGGAGACGTCGACCGGAAACCAGAGGCCGTGTTTCTTCAGCTGGCGGTTGAGGTCGTCGAGCACGATGCCCGGCTCGACCACGCAGGTGCGTCCTTCGACGTCGAGCGACAGGATCCGGTTCAGGTGCTTCGAGAGATCGACCACGAGACCGTCATTGACGGTCTGGCCGCATTGCGAGGTGCCGCCGCCGCGCGGGGTCACCTTCAGTCCCTCGTCGCGCGCGATCGCCAGCGCCCGCAAGGCCCCGTCCATGGTGCGCGGCACCACCACGCCATGGGGCATGATCTGGTAGAAGGAAGCATCGGTGGCGTAGCGGCCGCGGCTGAAAGCGTCGAACAGGACGTCGCCGGTCATTTCCCGGGCCAGACGTGCCGCAAGGCCGTCCTTTTTGGCCGATTCCTGTGATTTCCCGGGCACTTCCGCCGCCATGGTCCGCTCTTGCCTGTTCGCCGCCCCCGTCTTGCCTCCGGTCAGGGCCCTTGGCAAGGCGAGCCCTGCTTCTTGTGCATTGACGGACCCCGCCCGGCGAGGGACAAGCCCGGCGAATAGTGATATTCGAGCGGCTCGCGCAGCCCCTTGAGGCCAAAAGGCTGGAATCAAGCTGGGCTCAAGGCCAAGACAGACGCAAAAGACAGACTCAAAGACCGGGAAGGACGCCGATGACCGTGCATACTGGAAGGCATTTTCTCCAGATTCCAGGACCGACCAACGTGCCCGACCGGGTGCTGCGGGCGATGGACATGCCGACGCTGGATCATCGCGGTCCGGAGTTCGCCGAGCTCGGTTTCGCCGTCCTCGCCGGCATGCAGCGGGTGTTCCGCACCAAGCAGCCCGTGATCATCTTCCCCTCGTCCGGCACCGGCGCCTGGGAAGCCGCGATGGTCAACGTGCTCGCGCCCGGTGACAAGGTGCTGATGTGCGAGACCGGCCAGTTCGCCGTGCTGTGGCGCGGCATCGCCGACAAGTTCAAGCTCGACGTCGATTTCATCCCGAGCGACTGGCGCCATGGCGCCGATCTCGCCGAGATCGAGAAGCGCCTTGCCGCCGACAAGCAGCACACCATCAAGGCGGTCTGCGTCGTCCACAACGAGACTTCGACCGGCTGCGTGACGCCGCCGCTGGAGGTGCGCAAGCTGCTCGACCGGGTCAAGCATCCCGCGCTGCTGATGGTCGACACCATCTCCGGCCTCGGCTCGATCGAGTACGAGCACGATGCCTGGGGCATCGACGTCTCGGTCGCCGGCTCGCAGAAGGGCCTGATGCTGCCGCCGGGCCTCGGCTTCAACGCCGTCTCGGAGAAGGCGCTCGCGGTGGCCAAGGCCAACCCCGGCATGCGCTCCTATTGGGACTGGCAGGAGGTCATCGGCTTCAACAAGCTCGGCACCTTCCCCTATACGCCGGCCACCAATTTGCTCTACGGCCTGCGCGAGGCGATCAAGATGCTGGAAGAGGAGGGGCTCGAGAACGTCTGGACCCGCCACAAGCGCCACAGCGCGGCGACGCGCGCCGCGATCAAGGTCTGGGGCCTGGAGACGCAGTGCGCCGATCCTGCCGCCCATTCGCCGGCGCTGACAGGCGTGCGCGTGCCTGATGGCCATGACGCCGATGCCTTCCGCAAGGTGGTGCTGGAAAACTTCGACATGTCGCTCGGCACTGGCCTGAACAAGGTCAAGGGCAAGGTGTTCCGCATCGGCCATATCGGCCATTTCAACGACCTGATGCTGATGGGGACGCTCGCCGGCGTCGAGATGGGCCTCGATCTTGCAAAGATCCCGCACCGGAGCGGCGGCGTGTTGGCGGCCATGGACGTCCTGAAGGGACGCGACGCGGTGCCGATGACCAAAGCTCAGGTTGCCTGAAGGCCCAGGTTGCCTGAACTAACCTAGAGAAAAGAGAGCGCGCGATGAACGCACCGACGACCACCAACGAAGACCTGCTCTACTCCGTCACGGACGGCATCGCGCGGATCACCTTCAACCGCCCGCAGGCGCGCAACGCACTGACCTTCGCCATGTACGAGCGCATGGCGGAGATCTGCCAGGAGATCAACGCCGACCGCTCGATCAAGGCGCTGATCCTGACCGGCGCCGGCGACAAGGCGTTTGCCTCCGGCACCGACATTTCTCAGTTTCGTGCGTTCAAAACCGCGCAGGATTCGCTCGACTATGAGGCCCGCATCGACCGCGTGCTCGGCACGCTGGAGCAGTGCCGCGTGCCCGTGATCGCGGCGATCGCGGGGGCCTGCACCGGCGGCGGCGCCGGAATTGCGGCGTGCTGCGACCTCCGCATCGGGACTGAAACGACGCGTATCGGGTTTCCGATCGCGCGCACGCTCGGCAACTGCCTGTCGATGTCGAACATCAGCCGCGTCGTCTCGCTGGTCGGCCCCGCCCGCACCAAGGATATGATCTTCAAGGCGCGCCTCGTCGAGGCGCCGGAAGCACTGGCGCTCGGCCTCCTCAACGAAATCGTCCCTGATGTCGAGACGCTGCAGCGCCGCGCCGACGAGACCGCCAGGCTCGTGGCAAGCCACGCCCCGCTCACGCTTGAAGCGACCAAGGAGGCGGTGCGCCGCATCCGCCGCACGCTGTCGCGCGAAGAGGGCGAGGATCTGATCCTCAAGGCCTATATGAGCGAAGATTTCCGCGAGGGAATGGACGCCTTCCTCAACAAGCGCACGCCGAACTGGAAGGGCAAGTAGCGCATCTGCGGCTTAGCTTCGTCAGCCGAAAGTCATAGGCAGCGGCATGCCCGCGTGCTTGAACTCACCCGCATTAATCCGCACAATGCGTCTATAAATTCCTTGCAAACAAAGCCAATAATCCAGGGGACGAAACTCGTGCGAATTCTAGTGAAAGCTGTTGGCGTTGCAGCGGCGCTATCGTTGAGCGCGCCAGCCTTTGCGGGATGGGAGCCGGCCAAGCCGGTCGAGATCGTGGTCGCGGCGGGCGCGGGCGGCGCCTCCGACCAGATGGCGCGGATGATGCAGGCCGCGATCCAGAAGAACAATCTGATGAAGCAGCCGATCGTGGTCTCGCTCAAGGGCGGGGCTTCCGGCGCCGAAGCGCTGATGTACATGAAATCCAGCGAGGGCGACCCCAACAAGGTGCTGATCGCCTATTCGCTCATCTACATGCTGCCGCTGTCGGCGAAGATCCCGTTCAACTGGCGCGAGCTGACCCCGGTTTCGGTGATCGCGCTCGACCAGTTCGTGCTGTGGGACAACAGCGCGGGTCCCAAGACGGTGAAGGAGTTCGTGGCAGCCGCGAAGGCGGCGAGCGCGCCGTTCAAGATGGGCGGCACCGGCTCCAAGCGCGAGGATCACGTGCTGACCGTGTTCCTCGAGCAGAAGACCGGCGCGAAATTCTCCTATCTGCCCTACAAGTCCGGCGGCGAGGCCGCGACCCAGCTCGTCGGCAACCACACCGAATCCAACGTCAACAATCCATCCGAAAATCTCGAGGTCTGGCGCGCGGGCCAGGTGCGTCCGCTCTGCGTGTTCGACAAGGAACGAATCTCCTACACCAGCAAGGTGACTGAGACGCAGTCCTGGGCCGACATCCCGACCTGCAAGGAGGAGGGCGTCGACGTGCAGTATCTGATGCTGCGCGCGATGTTCCTGCCCGGCAAGGTCACCGCGGAACAGCAGGCGTTCTACGTCGAGCTGTTCCATAAGGTGACGCAGACGTCCGAATACAAGGACTACATGGAAAAGCAGGCGCTGAAGCCGATCTTCCTCACCGGCAAGGACATGGTGCAATTCCTCGAGGAGGACGATGCAGTCAACAAGTCGCTGATGACGGAAGCCGGATTCGTCGCGAAGTAGCCGGTCTTCACCTCGCCCCGCTTGCGGGGGCCGCCTAGGCGGCCGTTCTTAAGGGACGCCGACGCGAAGCTTCGGCTACATTGCATCGAAGATGCAATCCGGGTGAGGGGGACTCTCCGCGAGTCCAACTCTCACTGTCCCCGCCGTGACTTCCCCTCACCCTCACCCTCTCTCCGCAAGCGGGGAGAGGGGATCAGCCGTAGCGATTGTTGTCAGCTCATGCCCCAGACCGATCTTGAAATCGTCGTCGACGATCCGACCGCGCCCGAAGACGATTCGCCTTCCGTCGTCTCCTCCGGCACGATCGAGATATTCGTCTGCCTCCTGCTGCTCGCGCTGGCCGCGACGCTCGGCTACGACAATTGGCGCACCGGCGCCTCCTGGGATTCGACCGGACCGGAGCCCGGCTATTTCCCGTTCTATCTCTCCATCGTTCTCGGTGGTGCCAGCCTCTACGGCCTGATCGTGGCGCTGGTCGCGCACCGCGCAGCAGCTGAGACCTTCGTCACGCGTGCGCAAGCCCGCCGCGTCATGGCGGTGTTCGGGCCGACGCTGCTGTTCTGCCTGGCGACGCAGTTTCTCGGCCTCTATGTCGCGAGCTTCCTGCTGATCGCGGGCTTCATGCGCCTCGTCGGCAAGATCGCGCTGTGGAAGTCGCTGCTCACCGCTTTCGTATTCACGGCGATCATGTTCGTGACCTTCGACATCGCCTTCGACGTCATCATGCCGAAAGGGCCGCTCGAAGCGGCCTTCGGCCACTAAGGCGGGCGACGATGGAAGCTCTAGGTCTCTTGCTTCACGGCTTTGCGGTCTTGCTGACGTGGAAGACGCTCGTGCTGATGATGGTCGGGCTGGTGCTCGGCATCTTCGTCGGCGTCTTGCCCGGACTCGGCGGACCCAACGGCGTCGCGATCCTGCTGCCGCTCACCTTCACGATGGATCCGACCTCGGCGATCGTGATGCTGTCCTGCATCTATTGGGGCGCGCTGTTCGGCGGCGCGATCACCTCGATCCTGTTCAACATCCCGGGTGAGGCCTGGTCGGTCGCGACCACCTTCGACGGCTATCCGATGGCGCAGCAGGGCAGGGCGGCGGAGGCGCTGACGGCGGCGTTCACGTCCTCTTTCATCGGCTCGCTGGTCGCGGTGCTGCTGATCACCTTCCTCGCGCCGATGATCTCGTCGTTTGCGCTGAAGTTCGGCCCGCCGGAGTTCTTCGCGGTGTATCTTTTGACCTTCTGCTCCTTCGTCGGTCTGGGGCGCGAGGCCAAGCACAAGACCGTCATCTCGATGTCGCTGGGGCTGTTGCTCGCGGGCATCGGCATGGACACGGTGTCAGGCAATCTGCGCATGACCTTCGGCTCGTCCGAGCTGCTCCGCGGCATCAACTTCCTCGTCGCCGTCATCGGCCTGTTCGGCATCAGCGAGATCCTGCTGACGATGGAGGAGCGCCTCGCGTTGCGCGGACACGCGGCGAGCATTTCGTTGCGCGTGGTGCTGAGTGTGTGGAAGGACCTGCCGAAATACTGGGTGACGCTGCTGCGCTCCTCCTTCATCGGCTGCTGGCTCGGCATCACGCCCGGCGGCGCGATCGCAGCCTCTTTCATGGGCTACAATCTCGCAAAACGTTTCTCCAAGGATCCCGAGAGCTTCGGCAAGGGACGCATCGAGGGCGTATTCGCGCCGGAGACGGCGGCGCATGCCTCCGGCACCGCGGCGCTGCTGCCGATGTTGGCGCTCGGCATTCCCGGCTCCGGCACCGCGGCGATCCTGCTCGGCGGGTTGATGGTGTGGGGGCTCAATCCGGGACCGCTGCTGTTCGTCGAACACAAGGATTTCGTCTGGGGCCTGATTGCATCGATGTATCTCGGCAACGTCGTCGGCCTCGTGCTGGTGCTGACGACGGTGCCGATCTTCGCCTCGATCCTGCGCGTGCCGTTCGCCGCGGTGGCGCCGATGATCGTGGTGTCCTGCGCGATCGGCGCCTTTGCGATCCAGAACGCGATGTTCGATATCTGGCTGATGCTCGGCTTCGGCGTCGTCGGCTACGTCTTCAAGAAGATCGGCATTCCGCTTGCGCCGTTCACCCTCGCGCTCGTGCTGGGCAACCGCGCCGAGGATGCCTTCCGTCTGTCGATGATCGGTGCCGGCGGCGACCTCAAGGTGTTCTGGTCGAACGGCCTGGTCGGCTCGATCACGACCTTGGCGCTCGTGCTGCTGTTCTGGCCGGTGATCGACGGTTTGCTGGGCCGCATGGGCTCGGCGCGGCGGGCGAAGCAGACGCCGAACTAGGCGGGCGAATCTATCTCCCCAGGTTCCCAGCGAAGGTATCATGCTGACAGGCCGCAGCGTGAGTGTTGCTGGTTGTTGAGTGGGCCTACACCACTTTGGCGTCCCTGAGCTTGGCAATCTCGTCCGTGCCGAAGCCGAACTCCGTCAGCACTTCGTCGGTCTGCTCGCCGAATTCCGGCGGCCGCGCCACCATCCTGCTCGGCGTGCGCGACAGCGTCACCGGCTGGCCGACCAGGCGGATCTCGCGACCCTCTTCATTCGGCACCTCCTGCGCGATGCCGAGATGCCTGACCTGCTCGTCTTCGAACATCTGGTCGATGGCGTAGATCGGCCCGCAGGGCACGCCGGCCTCGTTGAGTTCACGGACCCACGTCTCGGTGGACTTCGTTAAGGTACGCTTCTCGATCTCGGCATTGAGCGCGTCGCGGTTCTTGGAGCGGGCGGGCGCGGTCAGATAGTCGGGGTGGCTGTAGAGCTCCGGCGCGCCGATCGCCTGCGCGCAGCGCTCCCAGATGCGGCCGCCCGTGGTGGCGATGTTGATGTAGCCGTCCGAGGTCTTGAACACGCCGGTCGGTATGCTGGTCGGGTGGTTGTTGCCGGCCTGCTTGGCCACTTCCTTTTCCATCAGCCAGCGTGCGGCCTGGAAGTCGAGCATGAAGATCTGGGCCTGCAGCAGCGAGGTCTGCACCCACTGGCCCTTGCCCGAAACCTCGCGCTCCAGCAGTGCGGTGAGAATGCCCATGGCACAGAACAGACCGGCGGTGAGGTCGGCGACCGGAATGCCTACCCGCATCGGGCCTTCGCCCGGCGCGCCGGTGATCGACATCAGTCCGCCCATGCCTTGCGCGATCTGATCGAAGCCCGGCCGCTTGTGGTAGGGCCCGTCCTGGCCGAAGCCGGAGATGCTGCCGTAGACGAGGCGCGGGTTGATCCTGGCGAGGCCCTCATAGTCGATGCCGAGCTTCTTCTTCACGTCGGGGCGGAAGTTCTCCACCACAACGTCGGCCTTGGCAGCGAGGCGCTTGAACACGGCGAGCCCGCGCTCGTCCTTCAGGTTCAGCGTCATCGCCCGCTTGTTGCGATGCAAGTTCTGGAAGTCGGAGCCCCGCCGCGGCCCGCCCGGCTGTTCGCCGCCGGCATCCTCGGTGAGCGCGTCGATCTTGATCACGTTCGCGCCCCAATCCGCGAGCTGCCGCACGCAGGTGGGCCCGGACCGGACGCGGGTCAGATCGAGCACGGTGAAGCGTGACAGGGCTTCCGAGGCATGCGGAAAGGGCATCTTGATGGGCTCCGGGATAGATTGCGGGCCTACCATAGTGCCGAAAGACCATGCAGCAAGACATCACGCGGCAGGTCAGGGCCGCGCGGATGCCACCTGTTGACAATGCAATGCCTGAGGGTCGCCCGCGAAGGATCAGCGCGCCAGCCGCTTCAGCTCAGTGCGCGCCTGCGCGGCCAGCGGGTCATCGCCGTGGCGCGCAATGAACAGCTCGAACGCCTCCCGCGTTCCCGTGCGCCGGGCGGATTCGTACTCCTCCGCGACTGCAGCCGAGGGGTCGCGGGCCATTGGAACGGAGGGCGCGCGCCCCGCTGTGCCGCCTTGCCTGGCGCTTTCCTTGCCGCTCTCATCCGCATTGGCTTTGCCGACCATGACAGGCAGTCCTCCGAAGGGTAGATCGCCCGGCCCGGCGAGCGCCAACAGGACGCCGAGCAGGCCGGCCGAGAGAGAACGAATTTTCATGATTTCACTCGTACACGGCAGCTGGCCGGAACCGACGTCCTTGTCCCGACCGTATGACTACGGGATTTCATGGCTAACACAGCCTTGTCCAGCGCGTTTGCGGGGCTTTTTTAGAACTGCAGGGACTATCTAGGGATCGTTGAGCGGACCCGCGGCGGCTATCGACATTCTGCGTACTGGCTGCTAGCCCGGTTTCCCAATACGGAAAACCCTGATCGGCGCGGTAGTGAAGACGTGGCGGATGATGGCCGGGTGACGGGCATGACGTTGAGAAAAACACCGCCTGATCTACTGGGGAATTCCGCGTGGAATGCGATGGCCTTCGTGGTAGCCGTGGTGCTGAACCTGGCCATCCTGCCTTTCGTGATCACCCATCTCGGCCTCCCGGCATTCGGTGTCGCGGGTCTTGTCACTGCATGCATTGCGCCAGCATTGGTGTTCAGCAACGCGCTCGGACTATCGACGTCGCGCGAGCTTGCACAGCGACTGGAGCCATCCGACCGCGACGACGCGCGACGCTTGTTCGCGACCGCAGTCATGCTCGCGGTCGGCGCGGGCGGGCCGATCGCCATTTTCCTTTTGGTGGCCGGGGCTCCGCTCGCGCGTCTCGGATTTCATCTGGCCGGTCCGGCCGCCGAGGATCTCGCGCTGGCGTTTGTGTTGGCCGGTATCGGGTGGTTATGCCAATGTCTATCGGCCGTCTTCATTTCGTTGTTCACCGCGCGGCAAGACTATCGCCGGATCGCCTCGATCGGCATCGTCAGCACCGTGGTCTCGACTCTTTCGATGCTCCTCCTGATCCCCGCCGCGCCCTACGCATCGACATTCCTGGGTTGCCAGGCGCTGGGGTTGGCGATCGGCCTGTTGCTGGCGATGGCTTGGTGTCGCGGCCAAATGCGTCAGTGGCTGGCGCCTCCAGCATTGCATCGCGAGGCGCTTGGCAGGCTGGTTCGGTTGGGCGGATGGCAGGTCGCCGCACAGGGTGGTGCGCTGCTTGCGGGCCAGGCTGATCGATATCTGCTTGGCGCGCTGCTGCAACCGCAGTTCGTCGGTTTCTACGGCGTTGCGCAGCGCCTGCAGGAGGCGACCTATATCGGTATCCTGAAGGTTGGCGAGATCCTGTTTCCCTTCTTCAGCACGCTGCAAGGGGAGAGCGAGGACCGCAAGGTCGATCTGCTGTTCCGATCGTCGTGGATTCTCAACGTCCTGGCCGCAAGCGCGCTCGGCGGGTTGATCCCCGTGGCCGGTCCGCTGCTGCATGTTTGGACCGGCGCCGAGGTCGCGGGCGAGGCTGCACAGGTTCTCGTCGTCCTGTCGATTGCCGGGATCCTCGGATCGAGCGCGAACGTCTTCGGCTTTTACTTGCTGGCGCACGGGCGGTCGCGCTCCAACGCGCTCATCGCCTTGATCACGGGTGTCGTCACACTCGTGACCAGCGCCATCGCGTTGCCACGCTTCGGATGGCAGGCCGCAGGCTGGAGCGCATGCGCCGGAATGGTTGCGCAGATGGCGACGATTGTCTTCTTAGTGCGCCGTAGTTTTGACGTCGCCGGCATGTGGTCGCGCATCGTGCATTGCGTGCTGATGCCGCTTGGCATCGGGATCGCGACGGCGCTGGCGGTGCGATATGGTCTCGACCGCGCGCCATTCCAGCCCGCGCCGTCGTGGTGGTCGGTGGGAGCTGTTTCATCGGTGACGGCCGCGATCATTTTCGCAATCGCCGTTGCGGCGTCGCAATTGGGTCCGTATCGAAGGGCTTGCCGGCAGGATATTCGTTCGATCGTCGGTCGCTTCTTGCCCCTCAAGGCTGTCTAGGACATGTGCGGAATCGCAGGCATCGTAAACCTGGGTGGCAATGCGGTCGAACCGGCCGACATCTCGCGGCTGACCAGCCTGATCGCGCATCGCGGTCCGTTTGGCGAGGGGACCTGGTTCAGTGCGGACCGAAGCCTTGCATTCGGCCACCGCCGCCTGGCGATCATCGATCCCGGCGAGGGCGGCTATCAGCCCATGCTGTCCGCGGACGGCCGCCATGTGATCGTGTTCAACGGCGAGATCTACAACTTCCTCGAGCTTCGCCGCGAGCTCGAGGCGCAGGGCGCGGTGTTCCGCAGCCAATCCGATACCGAAGTGATCCTGGCCGCCTGGCAGGCCTGGCGGGAAGACATGCTGCCCCGCTTCAACGGCATGTGGGCCTTGGCGGTCTTCGACACCAGCACTCGCGAGCTTTTCCTTGCGCGCGACCGCTTCGGTATCAAGCCGCTGCTCTATGCCGCGTCGCCGGAACGATTCATCTTCGCCTCCGAGCAGCGGGCGCTGGTGCGGAGCGGACTGATCGATACTTCCGTTGACATGGAGGTTGCACGCCGGCTGCTGCTCGATGCGTTCGGGATCGAAGGGAGCGAGCGGACCCTGTTTCGCCAGGTTCGCCGCCTGCAGGGCGGCCACTGCCTGTGGCTTCGCCAGGGCAAGGTCAGTGTCAAGCGTTGGTGGCGAACCGTGGATCATCTGCCCCCGGTGCCGGCCACCGAAGCCGAGCGTGTCGCGCGCTTTCGCGAGCTTTTCCAGGATGCCGTGGCCCTGCGCATGCGCAGCGATGTCCCGATCGGAACGTGCCTGTCTGGTGGCTTCGATTCGTCGGCCGTGATTTGCGCCATGGCCGCGCACGAGAAGGAAGGCATGGGGCCGCGCGACAGCACGGCATGGCGTCACGCCTTTGTTGCGACGTTCCCCGGCGCCTCGAATGATGAGAGGCCGATGGCCGAGGAGGCCGCCGCCTGGGCCAATGTCGCGCCTATTTTTCTCGAAATCGGACAGGCCGATGCGCTGACGGATATCGGTCAGATTCTCGACGATCTCGACGACGTCTACATCGCGTTGCCCAGCGCCGTTTGGTTGCTCTATCGGCAGTTGACGCGAAACAGCGTGACGGTGTCACTCGACGGCCACGGGGCCGACGAGCTGATGGGCGCCTATTTGCAGGAAGGACGAGTGGGCGCATTCCGAATACGGAACGCGGCTGAGGACCTCGCGTCGCGTTCGAAACTGGCCCGGCGCTGTGTGGATGTCCTGCGTGCGTTGGCCCTCAAGCGGAAGGGCGTGTATTTTCTGCGCGGTGGCCTGCGCAAACTTCCTGCCCCGCTCCCGCTGATAGCGGAGGACGATGTGCTGCCGCGTGAATGGGGTGGCTTGAACAAACGCCTCTATCGGATGTTTCACAGCACGGTGCTGCCGACCATCCTGCGCAACTTCGACCGGCTTTCGATGGCGCACGGCGTCGAGGTCCGCATGCCGTTCATGGACTGGCGGCTGGTGACTTATACGATGGCGCTTCCCGACAGCAGCAAGTCGGCAGACGGCTATACTAAAGCTGTTGCCCGGCGGGCGATGGCCAATTTGATGCCGGAGTCCATTCGCACCGCGCGCCGCAAGGTCGGCTTCAATTCGCCAATGCCGGAATGGTTGAACGGGCCGCTGGCCGGCTGGACGGCTGACCTGCTGGACAGGAACGTCCCGGCGTTCGCGGAACTGGTGGATGAAGCGGGTCTGCGCGCGGCGGTCAGCCGTTTGACGGCGTCGAAGTCCTGGGATTGGGAGTCGGTCGGGCGGATCTGGCCCTATCTTAATATGAAGTGGACTCTGGCAGGGTACGTCTAGAATATGCGGGTTTTTCAGAACTGCGGTCTCACTCCGTCCTACCTCGCGCGCTTGGATCGCCTTGCACCGGAGGGCCTAAGTTTTCAGGAACGGCGTAACACGTTTCTGGATGATCGTTTCGGCGCACTTCACCTTCTACAACCTGTGCTCGCAGGCGATGCGAGTGCGTTCCTGACCTGCGCCAACGATGGTCGTCTGCAAGGCCGCTGGGCATGCGAGCATGGCGTCCGCCGGGGAGCTACGCCGGAAGACATTCTGCTCGCACAGATCGAGCATCACCGAACCGAAGTGCTCTACAACCTCGATCCAGTCGCATTTCCGAGTTCTTTCGTTCGCAGGCTGCCCGGCTGTGTGAGGAAGACATTATGTTGGCGCGCGGCGCCGTCGGGCAACGCTGACTTGACTGCCTACGGAGCTGTGCTCGGAAATTTCCCGTCAATTCTGGATTCCTGGCGCGACAAGGGGTGCCGGGCGGAATGGTTTTCTCCCGCGATTGATCCTGTAATGAGCGAGTACGTGCAGGATGAGCGCCCCATCGACGTGCTGTTTGTTGGCGGCTACTCGCGGCATCATTCGGCGCGTGCAAGAACGCTCGAAAAGGTTGCTGCCCTCGCCGGAAGCCGCAACATCGTCTATTGTCTCGACGCGTCGCGGTTGACCAGGCTCGCGGAGAGCTCGATCGGCTACTTGCTGCCGCTACAGAAATATCGGCGCCCGAGGGTAGTTGCGGCAATCGCCAAACCGCCGGTCTTTGGGAGAGAGCTCTACGAGTTGATCGGACGATCCAAAATCGTCCTCAATGGCGCGATCGACATGGCAGGTCAGGACCGGGGAAACATGCGTTGCTTCGAGGCGATGGGGTGTGGTGCGCTGCTGGTTTCAGACGCTGGCAACTATCCCGAGGGAATGGTCGCTGAAGATACGATGCTGGCCTATCGCGATGAGAAAAATTGCCTTGAACAGATCGAGCGAGCTATCTCTGACTGGAGCGCTGTGCGGCGAATGGCAATGAACGGGCGAATTCGGGTTGATGAGATCCATACCAAGGCACGTCAGTGGAGCCTTTTTCAAGCTATCGTAGCGAGTCTTTAGCCATTTGACGCATCATGCCGAACGTCGTCCATTGGAGATCGAGGGTATTTTTGGGGCGATTCTGTGCAGTTTCGCGCGCACGTGTCGGCGCCGTATAGGAGGAAACGTTGATGTCCAGGCTCGGCGGCCTTGCGCGCCACGGCGCAAGATTCATAGACGGGATTAATCTCCATTTTCTCGCCCAGCGGCTCATCGGGCGTGCCACCTGCCGCCTGCAAGAGCGTGCTTTTCTGGCTCACTGCGCAAGGATCCGAAACGCGCTTGGCGATAGCGATCAGATCGTTATCGGACGCTATTCGCATATCAGGGGTGAATTGATGGTCCTCGGTCACGGCGGCCGGATTTCAATTGGAGAATGGTGTTACGTGGGCGTAGGGACGCGGATTTGGTCGGGAGCGTCAATCCAAATCGGCAACCGGGTCCTGATCTCGCACGCCGTGAATATATTCGACAATCTCTCGCATCCGATCAAAGCCGCCGAGCGGCACGAGCAGGCTAGGCAGATTTTTTCGACGGGCCACCCCAGAAAGGTATTTCTTGATGATCGTCCGATCAAAATAGGTGATGACGCTTGGATCGGGGCCGGCGCGATGGTCATGCGCGGCGTGACGATTGGCGAGGGCGGCATCGTAGCGGCGGGAGCGGTCGTCACCAAGGACGTTCCGGCCTACGCGATTGTTGCTGGAAATCCCGCAACCCTCGTCAGGGAGTTGTCTTCGGATGAGCGATGAGGCAATCAGTGAGGCGTCAGATTGCTACCGATCCGGCTTGCGATCGGAATGCGGCTAGTTGAGCATAAGAAAGTTCGATGTCCATCTGGGTCACGGGTGCAAATGGGTTCATCGGACGTCATCTCGTTCGCGAGTTGGCGAGCGCCGGGCATGCGGTCCATGGCGTCGGTCACGGTGCGCTCGATCCGGCCCAGGCACAGACCCTCGGTTTGCAGACCTGGATCAATGGCGAAGTTGACGCGGCCAATCTGAGCGCGCTCGCGGCCTCGCACGGGCTGCCGTCGCGAGTCTTCCATCTGGCCGGCGGATCGTCGGTCGGGCTGTCGATCGCGCGCCCGTTCGAGGATTTTTCGCGGACCGTGACGAGCACGGCGCGGCTGCTCGAATGGCTCCGAAGTTTTGCGCCCAGCAGCCGGCTGATCGTGGTGTCGAGCGCCGCGGTCTACGGCGCCGATCACACGGGTCCGATCCCCGAGAGCGCGGCGCTTCTGCCGATGTCGCCCTACGGACACCACAAGCTGGTGATGGAGCAGCTGTGCCAAAGCTACGTCCAGAGCTTCGGCATTCACTGCATGGTCGTGCGACTGTTCTCAGTCTACGGTCCCCACCTTCGCAAGCAACTGCTCTGGGATATCTGCTCTCGGCTGCGGAGCGAGGTGGAAGCGCTGAATCTCGGAGGGACGGGAACCGAGATAAGGGATTGGACCGACGTTCGCGACGTCGTTCGCTTGCTGGCGCGCGTCGCGGAGGCGGAGTGGCGCGACGATTTTTGGGTGATCAATGGTGGTTCGGGGCGCGGCGTGAGCGTGGCCGATATTGCCGACGAACTGATCAGGCATTGGGACAGCAAAACGGTCGTGCGCTTTTCCGGAGTCGGGCGGCCAGGGGACCCGACGAGCTTGCTGGCGGACAATGGGCGCGTGCTCGATATGAATTTCGATTGGCGTATCCCGCTGGAGCGCGGTCTGGCCGACTACGTCGAATGGTTCAGGGGCCAGGCTCGTGCCTGAGCGCGCGCCGCTGCGGATTGCTTTCACCAATATCCCACGTCGACTATGGGCGGGCGGCTACAACTATCAACGCAACCTGTTCGAGGTGCTCAACCGGCATTCTCCGGGGACGGTGGTCCCGGTGCTATTTGCCGGAACGGCGGACGATCCCGAGGAGATCGCGGTGCTGGCCGGCATTCCCGGCGTTGAGGTCGTGCGCTCGCCGGTGTTCGATCACGCCGCGACCGGTCTTGCCCGCGCGACGGACCTCGCCCGCGCGATCGTCTTTGGTTTGGACGCACCTGCCGTCGCCGCGTTCACGGCCAGCAAGATCGACATGGTGTTCGAATCCGCGCGTTTCTTTGGCTGGCGCCTGCCATTTCCGGCAGTCGCATGGTTCCCGGATTTCCAGCATCGACTACTCCCGCATCTGTTCTCTAGAAGTGCGTATTGGCGGCGCGATCTCGGCTTTCGGGTTCAGATCGCATCGGGCCGGCACATCATGTTGAGCAGCGCCACGGCGCTGCGCGATCTCAAGAAGTTCTATCCCGGCAATTCAAACGGCGTCTCGGTCGTCCGGTTTGCGACCGCGCCGCCCGCCAGTCTGCTCGCCACGCAGCCATCCCAAGTGATTGCGCATTATGGTCTTCCGTCACGCTATTTTTATCTGCCAAACCAGTTCTGGCGGCACAAAAATCATCAGATCGTGGTCGATGCGCTTGATCTGCTGAAATGTCGGGGGCTGGACGTCGTCGTCGCGGCATCCGGCAGTACGCAGGACTTCCGTGAATCCGGACTTTTCGAGCGGACCATGAGTGAGGTCAGGTCGCGCGGTCTCGAGATGAACTTCAAGCATCTTGGAATGATCCCGCTGGATCACGTCTACGCCCTCCTGCGCGCGTCGACGGCCCTCATCAATCCGTCGCGCTGCGAAGGGTGGAGTACGACGGTCGAAGAAGCAAAGTCATTCGGTGTCCCGATGCTTCTGTCTGGCCTCGATGTTCATCGCGAGCAGACCGGTGGTAAAGCGCGATATTTCGGCGTTGACGATGTCCAAGCGCTGGCCGATCACATCCGGGATGCCGCAGAGAGCGCGCCGGACGCAGTCGTTCGCCAGTTGCAGCCGGATCTCGATGATCGGGTTCGTGCGTTCGTCGCGGATTTCGTCCACCTCGCCACCGAAGTGGCCCGCGGCGCAGGAACGAGCTAGTCTCAGCCGGCCAAAAGGACCCTCTTCTGCCTTGATTTGTCGTGTTGTTCGGATAGAAACAGGTTCGGGTTCACCGGGAAATGCGTATTTTGGGGCTTTCAAGCCCTCCAGAGCATTCGCTCTGACGACGGCGGGAAGTCTTGATGATCAGATTCGGCCTGCTCGGCTGCGGGCGCATTGCGAAGCGTCATTCCGACTTGTTAGGCGGTAACCACATCGTGGGGGCCAAGCTCGTTGCCGTCTGCGATTCCGATCGAGCACGCGCCGATGCGATCGCGAGCAAATTCGCCGTCGCCGCGCATGACGACATCGACGAGTTGCTGTCGCGCGATGACATCGACGCCGTCGCGGTGCTCACTCCGAGCGGGCTGCATCCTCAGCATGCGATCGCCTGCGCGCGCGCCGGCAAGCATGTCGTGGTCGAAAAGCCGATGGCGCTACGTCTCCAGGACGCCGACGACATGATCCGCGCCTGCGACGAGGCGGGCGTAAAACTCTTCGTTGTCAAGCAGAACCGCTTCAACGTTCCGATCGTGAAGGCGCGGCAGGCGCTCGATGCCGGCCGGTTCGGCAAGCTCGTCCTCGGCACCGTGCGCGTGCGCTGGTGCCGCGACCAGAGCTACTACGATCAGGACTCCTGGCGCGGTACGTGGGGTTATGATGGCGGCGTACTCACCAACCAGGCCAGTCACCATATCGACATGCTGGAGTGGTTTTTCGGCGACGTCGTCAGCGTCCATGCGCGTAGCACTACCGCACTCGTGAAGATCGAGACTGAGGACACGGCGGTGGCGACGCTGAAGTTTCGCAGCGGTGCGCTGGGTATCATCGAGGCGACGACGGCCACGCGTCCCGCCGATCTCGAAGGCTCGCTGTCGATACTGGGCGAGAAGGGGACGGTGGAAGTCGGCGGTTTCGCCATGAACCACATCCGGCACTGGCTTTTCGTCGACGCGCTGCCGTCGGACAAGGAGGTGATCGAGAAATTTTCGGTCAACCCGCCGAACGTGTACGGCTTCGGCCATCAAGCCTATTATCAGCATGTCGTCGATTGCCTCGCGGATCGCGGCGCAGCGCTGGTCGACGGATTGCAGGGTCGCAAGAGCCTGGAGTTGATCTCGGCGCTCTACGAATCGATCGAGACCGGGCAGGAGGTGTCGCTCCACTTCGTGCCGCGACGTAGCCGGCTGGGTGTCGCCTCGTGAATCGGCCGGAGCTGCGTCAGGTCGGAATCCGCGATGTCGCCTTTGGCGCTGGCGTGAAGGTCGTTGAGCCCTGCAACCTCTATGGCTGCATGATTGGCGATGGCTGCTTCATCGGGCCGTTCAACGAGATCCAAAAGGGAGTCGTTATCGGCGCTCGCACGCGCGTGCAATCGCATAGTTTCATCTGCGAGCTCGTCACGCTCGGTGAGGATTGTTTCATCGGCCATGGCGTGATGTTCATCAACGATACGTTTGCGAGCGGCGGTCCGGCACGTGGCCGCAAGGAGTTGTGGTGTGAGACCAGGATCGGCAATCGAGTGTCTATCGGCTCGAATGCGACCATCATGCCGGTGCAAATTGTCGACGACGTCGTAATCGGTGCAGGTGCAGTGGTCACCAAGGATATCACTGTTGCCGGCGTGTACGCCGGAAATCCCGCGCGTCGGCTTCGGATGTAGAGGCGCACATGGCGGTTCCCTTCGCTGATCTTCAGCTCCAGTATCAGAACATCAAAGGCGAAATCGATGCCGCAATCGCCGCTGTGATTCGCGACAACGCCTTCATCCGCGGCCCCTACGTCGAGAGGTTCGAGCGGGAGTTCGCCAAAGCTGCGTCCGTGGAGCATTGCGTCTCATGTGCCAACGGAACCGATGCGCTGTATCTCGCGATGATCGCGCTGAAAGTGAAGCCGGGTGACGAGGTGATCACGACGGCACATTCCTGGATTTCGACTTCCGCGATGATTACGCATGCTGGCGCAGCCGTGAAGTTCTGCGACACCGACGGGCCGACCTTCACCATCGATCCCGCGGCAGTCGAGGCAGCGATCACCCCCCGCACCGTTGGCATCATTCCGGTGCACCTTTACGGGCAGCCCGCGGACATGGACGCGATCATGTCGATCGCGAAGAAGCATGGGTTGTGGGTGATTGAGGATTGCGCGCAGGCGCATCTGGCGGACTACAAGGGCCGGATGGTCGGAACGTTTGGCGACGCCGCGACCTATTCCTTCTACCCGGGCAAGAATCTCGGTGCGATGGGCGATGCCGGGGCCGTCGTCACCAGCGATGCGGCCTTTGCCGAGCATATCGCGATGCTAGCCCGTCACGGGGGAATCGTGAAGCACCAGCACCAGATCGAGGGTATCAACAGCCGCCTGGATGGCATGCAAGCGGCGATCCTGTCGGCCAAGCTGCGGCATCTGACGGGCTGGACGCGGGCGCGCCAGGAAGCCGCGAGGTTCTATGATGCCGCCCTGAACAAGATCGAGGGTGTGCAGGTCCCTCAATTGGCGCCCGGGCGAAGCCACGTCTATCACCTCTATACAATCAAGCATGCCGAACGAGACAAGCTTGCCGCGCATCTGAACCTCAGGGGGATCCAGACCGCGATCAACTACCCGACGGCGCTGCCGCTGCTTCCAGCCTATCAACGCTTGGAGCACAGTCCGGCGCAGTTTCCGAAGGCCTATGCTGACCAGCAAAGCATCCTGTCGTTACCAATGTTCGCTGAAATCACCACTTTGCAGCAGGAAGAGGTGGTGCGTGCGGTGCGCGAGTTCTCGGCCTGACGGTTTTCGGCCACGCGCAATTTACGGCTTCTCTTCGAAAATGCTCCAGGGCGTCATATACCAGAGTAGGAAGAGGAGCGCGGTGCCGAATTCACCATGGCGACCTGAGCGGGGAATTGAACAGAACTGCGGAAGTGCACCAATGGAGATCAAAAACGAAAGGTTGCGGCTCCTATCGGCCAGCGACGGTCGTTGGGACGTGGAATGAACAGCTGCAAACGCCTCCCGCGTTCCCTTGAGACGGGCGGATCCGTACTCCCCCGCTACCGCATCCGAGGGGTCGCGGGCCATTGGAACGGAGGGTGCCCCTTCGGCTATGCCGCCTGCTTGGATCTGCATTGGGCTTGCCGACCGTGACAGGCAGTCCTCCGAATGGCAGATGACCCGGCTCGGCCACCAGGGCCGGCCGAGAGTGGACCTAGTTTCATGCTTTCACTCTCAACACGCGGGTAGGCGGAACCGACATCCTATTCCTGATCCGTATGAATACGGGAGCTGAAGGCTAACACGCCGTTATGGAAGGAGTCTGGATGTCTTCGCCAAAATTTAACCTAACGTTTAGCTCTCAAGCTAGAATCACCTGTCCGCGCCCCGAATCGAACGGGGTTTGCCGCTTCGGAGATTCCCTTGGCCACCGCTGTCACGGTCAGTAAGACCAACAACGCAGATATCGACGGCCTGCTGTCAGGCTACAAATGGTCCGGCACGATCAGCTATAGCTTTCCTGACTCGCCTAGCGACTATGTCAATCCATACAGTGGCGGAAGCAGTGAGCCGACCACGTCGGGTTTTGCATCGGCACCCAGCCAGATGCAGGCGGCGATCAATTACGCGATCGGACTGATCCTCGGCTACACCAACGCCAACATCCAGTATGCCGGGACGAACGGCGCCGACATCATGGTCGCGCAGTCGCCCTCGGCCAATCCGACATCTTACGCTTATTACCCCGGCAATTACGCGTCGGGCGGCGACGTGTGGTTCGGAACTGCCTACAACTATTCACTGGCTGCGCTCGGCAATTACTATTTCACGACTGCGCTGCACGAGCTCGGCCACGCCCTCGGCCTCAAGCACAGTCAGGAAGCGGGCGGCCCTGCCAATGTCGCGGTGCCGAGCGCGCATGATGACAGCGAATACACCGTCATGACCTATCGCAGCTATGTCGGCGCTTCCACGACGAGCGGCTACACCAATGAAGCCTATGGATATCCGCAGACCTATATGGCCAACGATATCCTCGCGCTGCAGATAATGTATGGCGCGGACTACACCACCCAGGGCGGGAATACTGTTTATACATGGAGCCCGACCACAGGGCAGGAGTTCATCAACGGCATCGGACAGCTTGCGCCGGGCGGGGGTGCCGGCAGCTCTGCCAACCGCATCTATGAGACGGTATGGGACGGCGGCGGCGTCGACACTTACGACCTGTCAAACTACACGACGAACCTGAGCATCAATCTTGATCCCGGTGCCTTTTCGGTGTTCTCCACCGCGCAACTGGCTAATCTCGGCAACGGCCATCATGCGTCGGGCAACGTCTACAACGCCTACCTCTACAACAACGACGCGCATTCTCTGATTGACAACGCCACCGGCGGCTCCGGCAACGATACGATCCTGGGCAACGCCATTGCGAACGTGCTGAACGGCGGCTCCGGCAATGATACGATTACCGGAAGTGGCGGCGACGACACCGTCATTGGCGGCGTCGGCGCCGATTTGGTGGTGTACTCGGGCGGGAAGCTCAACTACAGCATAGCCTACAATTCGAGCACGCAGACCTTCACCATCAGCGATCTGCGCTCAGGCTCCCCTGACGGGAACGATACCGTAACGGGGGTCGAGGAGTTCACATTTGCAGACGGCACGATCTCAAGCACGGCGCTCATCGACCAGATCACGCCAATCACGATCGAGGCGATCGGCGCTACCAGCCTCGTGCAGGTTGGAGGGCATTATTCACTGAATCCCGTTGGCGGTCTCGCGGGACCTCTGCTGACGGGCGGTGGCCTGGCAGTAACGGTCGGTCAGTTCGGCCTCTCTCCCATCGGTGCGGAACAGGTCGCAGGTGGTGGATATTACGTAGCCTGGAAGGCGGCCGGTGCGGATCAGTACGCCGTATGGTCCACCGATAGCAGCGGCAACTTCATCTCCAACCTGACTCCGGGCGGGGTGGCGGGTAGCAGCACCAGCTTAGAATCATTCGAGACGGCCTTCCAACAGGATCTGAACGGCGACGGATTTATCGGAGCGCCCCCGACGATTGTGATCGAAGCGATCGGCACCACCAGCCTCGTGCAAGTGGGAGGTCAATATCTCCTGAATCCCGTTGGCGGTGATGCTGGACCTTCGTTGAAAATCGGTGGCTCGGCGGTCACGCCCGGTCAGTTCGGCCTCGCGCTCATTGGTACGGAACGTGTCGCAGCTGGCGGATATGATGTGGCTTGGAAAGCAGCGGGCGTCGATCAGTACGCCGTCTGGTCTGTCGACAGCAGCGGCGAATTTCTCTCCAACCTGACCCCTGGCGGGGTCTCGGGCAACAGCGCCGCATTAGGGGCCTTCGAGACGATCTTCCATCAGGATCTGAACGGGGATGGCGCAGTTGGCAGCCAAACTTCGCAAATTGTGATCGAGGCGATTGGCGCTACTAGCCTTGTGCAAGATGGCAGTATCTATTTGCTGAATCCCGTCGGTGGCGGGAGTGGACCATCGTTGAAGATTGGCGGTACGGCGGTCACGTCTGCTCAGTTCGGGCTCCTGCCAATTGGTGCAGAACAGGTTGCTGGCGGCGGGTATGACGTGGCCTGGAAAGCAGCGGGTGTCGATCAGTACGCGGTCTGGTCGGTAGACAACAACGGCAATTTTGTCTCGAACCTGACGCCCGGAGGGGTAGCAGGCAATAGCGCCACACTGAAGTCATTCGAAACGACGTTCCATCAGGATTTGAGCAGTGATGGAGCGATCGGCATGCTGCCCGCATCTACGAGCATGACGGAATTTACCGAGGGTGAAAATGGGACGTCTGCCTTCGTCTTTCGCCCGAAATCGGACACGACCAACACGCCAGCTCTGAATAGCGGCCCTGCAGAATTGTCTTTAGGCTTTACCCTCCCGAGTGAGTTTCGGTGGATTTTGGATAGCGCTCAGTCTGAACATCTGCTCGCAAACGGCCACGAGCCTCTAAATTTCGGGACCCAACTCATTGCTGGGCATCTCGATCATTTCTTTGTTTCCTGATTTCGGCGGGTTTGAGCAAGATCAGATTGCCAAAGCGCGATGAGATCGGAATGCCTCGTCATTGCGCTTTAAGTTGTTGTTGAGGATGACCTTTTGGAAGACCGCGCCTTTAGTCCAACACGCGCTTGAAATACTCTATGGTTTCCTTGAGACCGTCATCCAACGGTACCTTTGGCTGCCAGTCGAGCTCCGCCTTGGCCTTGTCAAGATCAGGCTGCCGCTGCCGGGGATCGTCCTGCGGCAATGGCTCGAAGATCAGCTTTGAAGCTGAATTGGTGAATTTGATCACCTTCTCGGCCAGCTCGAGAATGGTGAATTCCGAGCTGTTGCCAAGATTGATCGGGCCGGTGCAATCATCCGGTGTCAGCATCAGTCGAGTGATTGCCTCGACGAGATCGTCGACATAGCAGAATGATCGAGTCTGTCCCCCGTCTCCGAAGATTGTGATGGGATCGCCCTTCAGTGCCTGAACGATGAACGACGAGACGACTCTTCCGTCATTGGGTTGCATTCGCGGACCATAAGTATTGAAGATGCGACCTACCTTGATTGGCAATCCATGCTGTCGCCAATAGTCAAAGAACAGCGTCTCTGCGCATCGCTTTCCCTCATCGTAGCAGGCGCGAATGCCGATTGGATTGACGTTGCCCCAGTAGTCCTCCTTCTGAGGATGAACAACTGGATCGCCGTAAACCTCGCTGGTGGACGCTTGGAAGATCCGGATCTTCAAACGCTTGGCCAACCCAAGCATGTTGATGGCGCCATGTACGCTAGTCTTGGTGGTCTGCACTGGATCGCGCTGGTAGTGAATCGGCGAGGCTGGGCAGGCAAGATTGAAGATTGCGTCGACCTCGAGATAGAGGGGAAAGGTCACATCGTGCCGTATCGCCTCGAACAGCGGATTGTTCAAAAGACTGGCGATGTTGCGGCGGGTGCCCGTGTAGTAGTTGTCCACCGAAATTACTTCCGCGCCTTCGGCGAGCAGCCGTTCGCACAGGTGCGAGCCGACAAAGCCCGCCCCGCCGGTTACGAGGATGCGGCTGTTTCGATACTGATCAAGGGGCATCGGTTTTTCCGTTCTTCCATCGGGTGGCCTGTGAACTAGTGGGCGGGGAGTGGTATCGATCTCGATCGGATTATCAACATCTATCTCGATTTGTTGTAATATGATACCTCTAAGAGAGGTCTAATGGGACGACACAAATCACGCACGAGAATCCATTGGCTTGCATATCGACCCGGGCAGCATTCGGTTGTTTTGGTGCTAGCGTGTGGTTCCCGGAGGGCCCGCGGTCAGGGTTATCGGCCGACAATCATGGTTGATCGGGGGACCTCTTAGCCTTACGCACAAAGCTGCTGTGCGCCTTTCGTGGAGCTGCTGCATCAAAGCCGGAAATATTTGCGCCAGCGAGGTCGGATCCTCCTTAGTGGGTGATCAGCCGAAGTCAGCGAGAGTCTGGCACTGCAGCAGGCTTTCGGGTAAGGGTGTTTGTCGATGTCGAATTGATCTCGACTTCCGGACTGTGATCATCCGCGAAGTCCGGGCCGCGTCTCTCATGCACAGTTCACAATCATTGAAACTTAAGTGCTGAGGAGAGTTCACTTCAAATGGCTGAGCTCGTCTCCATCATAACGCCGGCTTACAAAGCGGCGGGGTATATAGACAAAGCCATCACATCTGTCCAGCAGCAGACCTATCCACATTGGGAGTTGATCGTAGCCGACGACTGCTCTCCGGACGACACCAGACGGATCGTCGCCCGCTATGCGGAGCGAGATCCGCGCGTGAAGCTGGTCGAGCAGCCCGTAAATCAAGGGCCGGCAATGGCGAGAAACGCCAGCCTTGGAAAGGCGCAGGGCAGGTTCATCGCATTCCTGGATGCCGATGATTGGTGGCTGCCAAGGAAGCTCGAGCTTCAGCTCGATTTCGCTGGTCGTTCAGGGACTGCGCTAACCTACACCCAATTCAAACGGGTCGATCAGGATGGTAATAACGAAGGCCGCCTAATCAAAGTGCCGGACCGGCTCACGTACCGAATGCTCCTCGGTAATACCGCGATCGCAACATCCACGGCAATGGTCGATCGGAAGCAGACAGGCGATTTTCGGATGACCAAAACCTACTACGACGATTTCGCCCTCTGGCTGAAGTTGCTTCGCGCCGGACACGTCGCTGGCGCGCTGCACGAGGATCTTATGCGCTATCGAGTGCTGAAAGGGTCGGTATCGCGCAGCAAGGTCAATTCGGCAAAGAAAGTCTGGTCCACGTATCGGGAGATCGAGGGCCTCAGCATCACAAGCTCGTCCGTCTATTTCTCTCTGTATGCCTGCAACGCTCTTCTCAAATACGTCCGGTTTTGATGCTAGCATACGGCCGGCAAATGCATTGCCGCCATCACGATGAGACGAGCGTTCAGTAGAGCTTCGGCTAGCAGGAAATCGCAGGAATGAAGCAAGGCGTCGGGGGGAACATCAAGCGCGAGGTCATCATCGGGAAAAACTCGGCAGTCTGGCGCGAATTGGCGAGACGGCCGGATATCGCTGCAAAATTTCAAGTTGCACTCGGCCACACCGAGATTGCGAATGCTGGACTTCTGCCGACGGACCGGTTGTGGGTTCTTGCGTATTCGAGGAAGGCGGACGAGAACGCGGCGTTGATCGAAGAACTGGCACGCGCCGGCGCCGCCGAGTACGTCTATGTGTCGTCGGCTACGACAAACGTCGTTCCCTATACCAGATGCTACAACTACCCCACGGCGAAGCTGATGGCGCAGAACCTGTCGCGCGAGAGGCTGGACGCTCGCATTCTAATCATCGGCGTTGTCTTCGGCCGAATCTCCGAGCTGCCGGCTGGCGCAACGATCGCGACAAGCTACGACGATCTGGCCGGTTTCATGCTGGCGCCGCGTTGGCCCGGCACTGTTGACCAGGCGGTATGCCTGTTCAAGCCTTGCGAGCGCCCCTTCAGAAGCAAGGCGGAGGCGATTGCGTTCAAGCTCTATGGGTACGCCATGCGCGTGCTGCGAAAATGGCCTTGTGTTCTCCGCCCGGTGGATTTCGTCCTGCGAGGAATGGGATACAGGTGGTATGGCTATCTTTATCTGAGTAACAAGACGTGGTTTACGACGACATCATAGTTGGCTCCGGGCTGGCAGCGCTTGCGACCGCCCTTGGGCTTGCGCCATCGCGAAAAGTTCTCGTTCTCGGCGGGCCCGAGACGGGGCAACTGGAATTCTATGGTGATCAGAAATCCATCCCCTCCTCCTATAGTGGGGTCGGGGGGCTAGGCAATTTTTGGCATGGCGTCATCCCGACAGCAATTCGGGCTCCCTATGCGCGTGAGTCCCGCAGCGAAATTGTCGAACTCTTCCAGTATTTTTATCCGCGAACTTCAATCCAGGAGAAGATCGATCAGCGTTGGCTTTTTGTACCAAGGAGGCCAGTGCGGCCGCGGCAGGAATGGGAAAGATTGTCGCGCGAGCGTGGTGGCAATCTGCGATTTGTGCCGCTTGCCGTGGATCGATTTGACATGGGTGGTGGCGGCCAAGCGGTCTTGACTGCCCATGAAACGTTCAAGTCGAGGCGGCTTTGGATCGCGGCAGGCGTGCTCAACTCGCCCAAGATCCTGTCCAGATCCGTCTCCCCCGATCTGAGGCGAGCATTCATATCAGACCATATCATCTGCTATGCGGGACAGATCCACCAGCACACGCCGGACTATTCTCCACCGCAGGTGGAGAGGGCAGGGGACGGGTTTTGGCTTGCTTTTGAATTCAGTTCGAGTGGTGATGCGCTACTCACGCAGCGACCTGCGCGTTTCGACTATCGCACGCTCGATCGCGGGATCGAGCAGCGGGCGGTATACGGGCTCCCGACGAACAGCGCGATGGTCAGGCTCCTGAAGACGACCTCGCCGGGGCTGGTGGCGGAAGCGCTCTTCAACAAGTTTGGCCTGTTCCCGCGTTCGCCTGTGTTGAGTGTCTACGCGCAGCTGGTGGTCCGCGACGCGCTGGACTTCTCTCGAGAGGATGCCGCGTTGAACCCAATCGACCACAACGCCGCGCAGGCTGTGTCTCGCTTGTCGCTTCCCTGGCCGGCGCTGCTCAGGACCGGGAGACCGGATTTGTTCATCCGGGGTATCCACCTTCACCACTCAATCGACCTCGACGCTTTGAACGCCGCAGGGCTAGCGACTGATGAATCGACCGTCAGGGTCGTCGATGCTTCGACGATTAATGGTATCGGCCCCGAACACCACAGTTTCTACACGATGGCGCGCGCATATCGTCTCGCCCGTCAGGCGAGTTCGTAAGTGACGATCTGCTGGCTCCCGCGATCTTCCCAACAGATTGCTGTCCGCTCAACATATCGGCTGGCGTTATTTTCAAGGGGCAAGTCATGAGCAATCTTCCGGCTTGCGCGAGGCGGGCGTGAACTATAGGGGTATAGGCAAGTATACTTGTCCGGGGCGCTCGTGACCCACAAAACGAACCTCCATTTTGACGTGGTGCGAGGCGTGGCCGCGATTGTCGTGTTGGGCGCACACGTTGCTCAGGCCTTCCTCTGGCGGCTTTACGGCGCAGGCTCGTGGGCGGACATGGCGTCCGGCTGGGCCGCACGTTTTGCGGTGCTGGCCTTCTTCCTGCTGTCAGGACGACTGATTGTGGCTAGTATCGGTTCCAATATCCGCAGGAACGGCTCCTTTGATCCTATCGATTATTTCCTCAATCGCATCGCCCGCCTTTACCCACCGCTTCTATTCGCAATCGTGCTGACCGTGGCAGTCGTCACAGCAATTCAACTATTCGGGTTACCAGGTTCGAAGGGCAGCCCCCTTGGCACTCTTCGCGCGTCCGGCATTTCGCTTCGGCTCACTGAGCTCGCGCAAAGCATCCTGCTTTATAATGGACTGACAATCGCGGACGGCCCGCTTTGGACCCTCTACATTGAGGTAAAGCTCTACATCGCGGCTGCGGGCGGCGCGATGCTTATATTCGGACGAAACTTGGCAGCAAGAGCCATCGGCTCTGCTTTGGTGCTGTTCGCCGTATGGACTGGCATCGACCATCATCGTTTCTGTTTTTTTGCGGTGATCTGGTGCCTCGGAGCGTTCACAAACCTACCTGTCGCCAGGAGGCCCGGCATCTTCCTCGCGGCGTCTACGGCGTCAGGGATCCTTTGCTACATGACTCCGGGCTATTCCGACTATATCGACGGCTCTTTTGGGACTTTGGCGCAAGCTATAGGTTGCGCCGGAATTGCCTACGGCTTGCTTGTTTGGAACGGGGAGGGATTCATCTTCCCGGCGTGGCTGGTGAAGACCGGTGATTTCTCCTACACGCTTTACGTGACCCATTTCCCTATACTGGCGCTCGCCCTGTCAATATCGCTTGCAATCAGCGACAAATCGTTTGTCGTAGCGGGGCTCGCTGCTTTTCTGGCTTCTGCAGCAGCGCTCGCTCTCTCTGTTTGCGCTGCGTCGCGGCTCGAGGATACGGCCGCATTCAAGCGAGCGCTGGTGGCAGCTTTTGATCGCAAATCAAACCTGATAGACTTCGCTAGATATGGCCGCCGCCTGTAGGGGCTACCATCGAGCCAGGTGCATCGGCGGGATTCGTTAAAGCGCGATGAGATTGGGATGAATCGTCATCGCGTTTTAGGTTTTTGTTCGTGCATGATCGTCTCGGAAAACCCTGCGCACTTTCCGGATCATGCTCAACTCTATTGATTCTTGTTTTGGGAAGGGACGGGCACCATTAACACCAGCGGGTAGACCTCGTCTAATCGATCGGGATCAACAGGTTCCAACGTATTCTTTCTGCCCTTCAAGAGCAGCTTCAGAGATCGCCAGATCTTGGAGCGCCCGGTGTCATGCATTCGAATGCCATGTAGCTCATAGCCCGGTATCGCGCGCGCAATGTTGACCAGATTGGGCTGCGCCTTTGTGAAGAGCTCGAATCCCACGAGTGGCCTGTATTGCCGCAGAAGGGGTTCAAGGGACTCGATGATCTCCTGTTCCATCCCCTCGACGTCTATCTTGATGAACGCGCGAGAGAGCTGGTCTGCGTATTGCGCCACGAAATCATGTGCCGACTTGAGTTGAATAGAATATCGATTTCCGAATTGCTCTTCCGACAGGCCGAACGTCTCCGGCGGCAGCACAGACCTCTCGGCCACGCGGCTGATGGAATGCTCGTCCGGAGACTCCTCCAGTGTCACGATTCCCTCGGTCTTGCCCAAGCCGAAGTTGTGGCAGGACAAATGCGACATCCGGTTGCGTAATACATTGGCCTCCAGCACCCGATAGAGAATCGGATGAGGCTCGACCGCTTCCACCCGCCGGAACAGCGGCGCCAGCGCGATGCTGTGGTTACCGATGTTGGCGCCGATATCGATCATCAGCTCCGTGGTGCCTGAGCGGGAAAGGACGTAGCGCAACGTCTCTATCACGCCCTTTTCGAACAGCCCCTCTGACAAAATATGCCGATCGACGGTGCTCGATACTTCGACAAACATCTTTGCGGGCCGTTTGCGGGCACGACGCGCCAGGAGCGTGAGCAGTCCGAAGCTCGTCAGATAACGGATCGCATCGTAGCCGGGTTTCACCTCGAAGAAGGAGGTACGTTCTATCCTGTTAGGCTGCACTCCATCCCCCTCCGACCGGTCTCGTCGAGACCGGCCTCTTTCGCACTGCTTCGACCAGCATCGCGAGATGCTGCGGATCGATCAGTGGCCATCGTCGCCCCCCTGAACGAGGGAAAACCGAGCTGGCGAGACAGGCGCTGATGAAATCATGCTTCTCAGTCTCCGACAAGGTACGAGCCGACCGGACAGCCGCGACGATAGTTTCGGCCCAATTGTCGATCGACGCAAGGTCGAGATAAACAGCGCCCGACCGGGCAAACCAATAGCTTGTGTTGCTGAAAGTGAATATGGGTTTGTCGCGAAGCGCGGCTTCGATGCCGACGCTGCCGGCGCCCAGCAGTACCGCATCGCTTCTTGCCATGACCTCAGCCGAATATTCGAGCGGCGGCACCATCACGACATTGGAGATCGACCTGAGTCGCTCGTAGAATACAGCGTTGCGCGCCCCGAGCATATGCGGGTGCTCCTTAATGGCCAGCGCGCAGTCCACTGATAGTGCCGCGACGATCTCGACCGTCTTGTTTTCATAGTCGATGATCGATTTATCCTTGATCCAATAGTCGATCGCCGCTTCGGGAAAATAGGCCAGCGGCACAAATACAGTTGGAGAGGACGACTTCTTCTGCAGGGAGGTTAGCTCGGATTGCCAGTCGTTGCTGAAGCAATTAGCGGATGGAAAGTCCCGAATTCTGCGCCGCTCAGCCAAGTAAGGAGTTATCGCATAATGTACATGAAGAGGATCGCGCTCCAGATATCCTTTGGCGAGAAAGGCAATGCGCTTGACATAGTAGCGACCTATGCCGAGCACGTGGCGGCACAGGGAATAGTTCAGGCGTTGGTTGTAGTCCTGCCGGAAGAATGGCTTCACCACGGCGGCAATGGCTTTCTCGATCTCGTCGGAAGACGGAATCCTGATGTCGAAAGCATCGCCATTCGCAGAGCTGGTGAGCTGGAGGAGGCCTGGAAATAGCGAGTGGGCATAGCCCACAAACCTGATCCCGCGGCGTCGGGCGAAGATGCTCAGGAGATGCGTCACGTACTCGTCAACCCAGTGGCAGATGATCCCCTCGGGATTCAAGCGGTCCAGCCACTCCTGAAGCGCAGCCGCCATTGCATGAAGCCGTCGCTCGGCGTCGTCCCGGTCCAGGTTGCGCAGGAGGCGGCAACGCCGAATGCAATCGTCGCTTTGATCTGCGTCCAGCAGCGCCGCAGGCCGCCCGGATCGCAAATGGCGATAGAATGCCTCACGCGTGTCGTCGGTCCCCTTCTTCCTGCCGTCGGTGAGAAAGAACAGCTTCTCCGCGCGCGGGAGCGCAGCGAAATTGGCCTTGAAATCGTCAACCAGGTACGGGCGACAAAAAACAAGGATTCCTGAGGGATCTGGTGAGACTGCTTTGGTCAATAGAAAGATTACCTGCGCTTTCCGGAATTGGCGAATGCCAGGCGGCCTGCCGGGGCTTTACTGACTGTGACGCAATCCGCTAAACATTGGAAACGGTCAAAGTCAAGCGAGAGGATCAGAGTGTTTGTCATCTCACATGTGCGGCAATTATCGCGTAAGTCCTGCAATGGCCGGTGCTAATGTCGTATGCGGAACCCGGCGTTCGCGCGCTGCTCGACGCCGACTGGCAACGGTTAATGGTTGCGATGGGCAAGCCGTCCCGAAACCGGAAATGGACCGACGCGTTCTCGCCCAGGTTCGCTCATATCGTCCTGATCCGCTGGGCCCATGCATTCCACAGATCGGGCTGGCGCCGGCTCGGAAAACTGACATCCTTGTTGAATTTTTGCCTGTTCGGCATGGAGATCCCTAGCAGTCTCAAAATTGGCCCTGGCCTGATCATACCACACACGAATGGAATTATCCTCGGCGCCGCTTGGATAGGGGCCAATGTGACCATCTACCAGCAGGTGACGCTGGGAGCGAAAATGGCTGACTGGGACTACGACCTGGCCCAAAGGCCGGTGGTCGAGGATGGCGCGACCATCGCTGCCGGCGCCAAGGTGCTGGGGCCCGTTGTCCTGGGAAGCAGATGCGTGGTCGGGGCAAACGCTGTGGTCGTCAGCGACGTAAACCCGGGAGCGGTCGTGGGCGGAGTTCCCGCCCGGGTACTCTCGTCCGAGAGGTGATCAGGGGCCTCTCGGTCGCCGCCCTAGGGCGTCGGCGACTGCGCGACTGCAGCCTTTACAGCATGATGTGGAAAAGTGCGCGGCGGTTGTTCGAAAAAATCATGCGCAAACAACAACCTGAAGCGCGATTACGATTCATCCTATTCCCATCGCGCTTTAGCGCAGATAGACTCGATTCACATATCGGTCGAGCGCAACACCGTTTTGCTCCGGCGTAAACTTTGCAACCGGCCGCTTGGGGCCGCCGACATATTCGACGAGAGAATAAAGAACCTGAAAAAGCAGACGGGTTCTTGTCTTGGGCGGAACACCGCGGTGAATGCCATAAGTGTTTTCGAGGAAGGCGGTGCCGGCGGGTCCGGAAAACGACAACATGTTCTCCCTGCCGAACTCGAGGGCAACTTCCTCTTCCGAAAGTCTGCGGATGTTTGTCAGCTTGTCGATGTTGTGTGTGCCGCGCACAAAAGCGTGGGGGCCCGACTCGTCGTCGACATCCGTCAAATAGACGAACAGTTTGACGAAGCGATAGTCGTCCACGTCGCGATGATAAAGTTCTGCTTCCTGGGGACGCTCGCCGTGCGCGATGGACCACCAAGCGGCCATCAAGCTGATCGTCGGCTTGGCGCCAAGAACGTCCGCCACTGCGGAGAGCACGATAGGGTTGTTGGCTATTGCCAAAACGTGGGGGCAGCTAACGACGTCGAGGTGATCAAAGTGCGCAACATGGGTGCTTTTTGGCACGCCGTCCGGCGCATTGAATTTGGCGAGATCGGGGCGATACGGGTCAAAAGCGAGACGCGCCTGAAAATATCGACGGATGTCGCTGACCTGCTGTGGCGATACCAAATCGGGAAGCATGGCATAGCCGTCGACGTTCAACCGCTCGAACGTTTCGGAGGCCTGTGGCAGATTCACGTAGCTGGGAAGCTGAGTGACAATGCGGTCCGCTGCTGCGTTTCTTTCCTTGAGGCCAACCACGCGACGTTGGAGATACATGTGCCGGTAGCGAGGATCGTAGAGAAACTTCGCCCTGTTGCTGATCGCAGACTTAATTCCCATTTGGTCCCCGTTCCGTGATAGGCCCGTTGTACAGAGTAGAACGCTGGAATATCCTGGTCAATCAGCGGAGCGTCCCTGCTCCATCCCTTCGCGCGATCATGACTATTGCGACGATCATCTGGGCCGCTCGCGCGCACCCCATCGACAGCATGTAAGCCGGGAATCCCAGCTGGAAAAGCGAGACGACGAGAAAGAGTGCTGCCCAGACAAGCACAAAAGCCACCGCTCCTGCGAAGACTGCTCGCTCACTGTCGAGCGCAATGAGCGCCCAATCGAAGACGGGACTAATCTGAAGCGTCAAGGCCATAACGGTCAACGCTGCGTCGGACCAGGAGAGCCGGTATTTTGCCCAATAGATGTCGGGATAGACCTGGTTCAGGAGCACGAAGGAAGCCGCTGCTCCGACCGCCATAAAGACTGCCACTTCGGCCGAGCGCGACAGTGCCGCCTTGAGGATGCCACCACGCTCGGCAAGTCTCGTACGAATAAAGTCCGGTCCCCATTTCTGGACAAATATGCTCGTCACCGTGTAGGCCGCGCTTAGCCAGATGCTGAGAAACGCATATTTTGCGCTATCAATTCCTGATGCGGAATGAAGTACCCAGCTTCGGTCGAAGCTGATTGGGATAAGCGCGCTACTCGTCGCTGCAAAGAGCCAGACGCCATCCGCCTCCCGGCTGACGAACGAATCCTTGTCGCTGGCCACAAGGTTCGGAGCTTTGGCTCGCGAACGAATGATTGTACGAAAATAGAGCAGTACGGCAACGCCGATCAGTGCAGAAGACGCGGCTTCCGCCCATAGGCCTACCTCCCAGTTGAACAGCGATGCAAACGTAGCGCAGAATACCAGCGCGCATACCGCGCGCAACATCGTCGCCGCGCTCATTGCGAACGGCTTGTCGTACGCCCTGAACAATGAAGCTGAAATGGCGAAGGCATTGGTAGCGAACGCGAGCACGGCAACGGCGGAAGCCACGATCGTCATCCGTAGTCCGTAGACGGCGAGGGCGATCAGGGTAAGGGCACCCAAAGCGGCCAGATGTCTCCAGGCGAGTTTTCGCACGTCCCATCCAAGCGTACGGCGCAGTTCATCGGAGCGGCCGAACGCGACCAGACGTGTGAATTTCTTGACCATGCCCTCGGCAAGGCCAAAACTGATTACGCTTGCCGCGAGGCTCACGAAAGCGAACGCCGCTGAATACTGAACAAAGTCTCCGGGCGATAGCACGCCTGCCAGAATCGCAGACTTACCGAGGGTTACCACGCTCGCCAATGCCATAAGCGTGAAAAAGATGTAGTGGGACTTCACCCTTTTGACTTCGGAAAGGTTTTCGCCGGACAGCCGATTGCAATCGAATTCGGCGGAACGTCCTTCGTGACGACGGCGCCGGCACCGACGACGGAGCCTTCACCAATAGTCACACCGGCAAGCACGGTTGACCGATATCCAAGCCAGACACCGTTTCCAAGAACAATCGGTTTGGCTACGTGCGAATAGGGGAGAGGGCCGCCGATATCAAGGCCGCCAGTTTCAACGCACGCCCCCTCGGACAATCTTACATGATCACCCATTGTGATGCCTCCCATTGCTCCCAGGACACAATTGGGACCGATCCTGATACTGCGTCCTAGTACAATGCGCTCCGGATGTTTGACGCGACAGTTCCAGAATATATAGGTATCCTTTTGCCAGGAATCTGACCATAGGTAGCTGGAATAAGCTCGGTTGGCTATTCCCTCGGCGACCGAATGCATCTTGGCAAGGGCGTGCATTAGCCCTCGTGGGCCGCTTGTCGCGAAGAGGCGTGTGATCATTGTTTTTGACATGGTCATCCCATGGTACCAGTAGCGCTAGTTCGACATCAATCGTGGACAATATGCCGGCTTTTTATATCAGCTGTCGCTTGGTGATTGCACTTGTCGTGGGAACTCTGGTTGTTCCGATGGTCTTGGTCGTAGGCCTCCGGTACCTGACCGTATATGGCACGTGGCCTTCTATTAGCGTCGGTGCCTGGGCTTTCCTGCTCGGATGGTATCTCGCGTTCTTCCTTGGGTTTCTACTTCCGGTCCGCTTGAGATACTCACCCGGCCGGACTGCGGTCGGCCGGAAGAGATGGGATACGAATTTTTGGACGATCGGTCTCTCATGTGTGGCAGCTGTCGGCGCGGGAGTCATGACCTATAATTTCGCGGTCGTTCGCGGCTTCGGATTTGATGTCCCGGTCACGGAGCTGCGCACGATCGTCATCGAAGCGGCGTCTGCAGGCTATGTCGGTTCGTGGTTGGGGGGGGTGGGGCGGCTTTTCGTCTCTGCGATTGCGGTGGCTTGGATTGTCGCTTGCTTGAAATGGAGGGAGCTTTCGTGGCCGGCTCTGACGATCCTCTTTATCTCAACCACGGCGGTCTTTGCTTACCAGGCGAAGTTTGAGGGAGGGCGTTTCTTTTCTTCAGCAATTCTGCTGGCATCGTTTTTTGCGACGGCGGGCTTCTTTGTTTCGGACGTCGGTCGAGAGCAGCGCGTGAACATTTTCGCCGTCCGGCCAATCCACGTCTCTCCCGTCGCGATTTTGTTGCTGATGTCGGTCGGAGTAACTGCCTACAATGAGATGGTGTTCGTTTCTCGTGGCGCTCGATCCGCGCAAACCTTCGCTCAGCTGAAGGCAGATGACGCTCCGGCTGCAAAAAAGGTCGAGGAAGCAGTCGGGCTGGAGAGGCTTGCGGAGGACCAAAATCCCCTTGCCATTGCTTATCTGCAGTATGCTGCAAACTTCAGTATCGATCTCTCGTCTGCTGGTGATTCCCAAGCAATCGCAACAAGCTATGGCCGAGCGATGGCCTGGATTTACCTCACGCAGGGAATTGGCGAATTCGACCGGATTTTCCGGATTGAAAACTTGCGACACTCCGCCGGCCTTTATCAGTTTTCGCAGATCGCGCAGGTACTGAGCAAACTCACTGGTAAAGACATGCGGTACGATGTGGCAGAGAATCTGCCGAATTACGGCAGCTATATCACGCTGCCGGGCACGCTGTATGTCGATTTTGGCACAGTCGTGGCGCTCATGCTTGCAGTTCTCGTGGGGATCTGTTTGCGTGCCGGTGTTGAATTGATGTTTGCGGGCGCCAGCACCTTCCTAGCCATTATGGCGCCGATTCTCTTTGTGGTCGTTGCTACAGGACCAGTCACCACTTTGGTGCCCAATCTCTGGCCGTGCGCGTTCTGGATAGCGCTCACGCAGATTCCTATCCACGCGAAATCCCGGTAGATTGCGACGTTGCCTCTTGGGGGAGACTTCGTAGAAGCTTGCTACTGCGCGCCTGTCTTCGTCAGACCTCTGCGAACCGGTATGCCCGCATTCGCCATGAATTTCTTCGCCTCGGCGGGCGTCTTGTCAGTGAAATGGAAGATGCTGGCTGCCGCCACCGCACTGGCCCCGCCGAGTTTAACGGCATCTACAAAGTGCTGATAATGTCCTGCGCCGCCTGAAGCAATGACCGGAAGGTTTACTGCGCTGGCCACTGCTCCGATCAAGTCAAGATCATATCCCCGCATGGTTCCGTCGCGTTCGACTGACGTGAGCAGGATTTCTCCTGCTCCGAGATCGGCGACCATTCGCGCAAAGGAGACCGGATCAGTGCTTTCTGGTTTCGATCCGCATCGGCTCATACAAACGTGCGTTCCGTCTTCATTCCGGGCGACGTCTATGCTGACCACGACACACTGCGAACCGAAATAACGCGCGGCTTCCGCGACCAGCCCTGGGTTCTCATGGGCGGCGGTGTTGATGGAAACTTTGTCAGCGCCGGCTCCGAGTAGCTCAGCTATCTGATTTATATTGGTGATACCGCCCCCAACGGTGAGGGGAACCGAAACGCTCTTACCCAGACTTCGTACAGACTCCACATCCGGCTTTCTGCCTTCAGCAGTTGCAGCGATGTCCAAGAGCGCCAATTCATCGACGTCTCGCTTGTCATATATCTTGATGGCCGGCAAAACCGAGCCAACGCGCCGCCAGCTATCAAAGCCTACGCCCTTGACCAGCCCATGTCCTTTCCACAACAGCGTCGGGATAACGCGGACCTTGAGCACGCCTAAACCTCTAGAAAGTTTTGGATTACGCGCGCGCCGGCCGTCGAGCTCTTCTCAGGATGGAATTGAGCTCCAAAAGTGTGTCCGCGCTCGATCGCGGAAGTAAACGGAAGGCCATACGTTGTCGTGGCAGCAGTGCTGGAGGAATCCTTTGGCTCGAACGCAAAGCTATGAACGAAATAAAAGTCGGTCCCGGACGGGACGCCGAGAAATAGAACGCTGTTGCTCGTCGGTGAGATGCTGTTCCACCCAACGTGGGGGATTCGAAGCGACGGGTCCTTGGCTCCCAAGGAGGTGACGCGACCTGAGACGAGGCCTAAACCGCTCGTGATGCCGCCTTCCTCGCTCTCGTCCGCGAGGAGCTGCATACCTAGGCAGATGCCCAAAAGCGGCATTCTGCGATTCAGGACGGCTTCACGTATCGGAGCAACCCACCTGAATTCAGTCAGGTTGGCCATCGCCGCCGCGAATGCGCCCACGCCGGGTAGTATGAGCTTGTCTACCTGATCAATATCGCCCGGCTTGTTGAGGACGACGGCAGACGTGCCCAGTCTCGCAAGCGAGTTGCAGACCGAGGCGATATTGCCCATTCCATAGTTGATGATGCCAACGTTCATCGGTTGTCATAATTCTGCTTCTGCAGATTTCCGCGTTTGTCCTTCTTGAGATTCCCTTTGTTGTCACTTTGGAAGATGCGCCGGTTTGTGAATTGGTCACAAACGTCGACGAATTCATCCACTGAGAGGTCTAGCGGCTCAAGGATATCTTCCAGTGATTTGCCCAGGTAGCTCCACGGAAACTTGCCGTCGTTGCGACGAACCATTTCGAGCCCATCTTCTCGAGAAATCCGGCCGCGACGAATATGAAGGCACGCTATGTCCGTAGCACGCCCGAACCCAAACTTCAGAAACTTGAAATAATCGTGGATACCGGTTTGATAGTTGTCAAGATTCTCATAGTCGACCACGGACCCTTCGATGGCCTTGCCGTAAGTTCTGAGCCCGTTCGCTTGCGCTATCAGGGCATTCGCCAAGCCGTCCCACGACATGTAGTAACCAAGAAACAGGCCGGTGACGCCTACGCGCTGTAAATCGTCGTCAGAGGGATATTGGTAGGGGATGATATCTCCGGGGGTAAAACCGTAGACATCGCAGAGGTCCGACACACGCAGACCGAGGAGCCCGCCAAATTCCTCGAGCCAAGCTCGTGAAAGAGTATTGTTCTCGGCCGCGGCTGCCGGTCCACCATACTCGTTTTGCGAGTTCTCACCCCAAACTATGAGGGGAACGTCAAACTGGACGGCTGCCCGAACCGGGATGGTGAAAATTCCGACGTGCTCCGGCCATGAGATATCGCCAACTTCAGTCAGCCCGATTCTGTTCAGCCTTGCGCGGACGAGAGGGTTCGGTGACATCTCGATGAGATCGACACCCAACCGCTTGATATTATCGAGATTGTGCCGGCCAATCTCCGACAAATCGCATGTCGTTGACGTGACGCAGAGAGGCCGCAGTCCGAGTTGCAGCATCCTGACAACCTGGGTGGTGCTATCCTTTCCGCCACTCACCGGGACGATGCAGTCCCAGTTCGTTCCGCCGCGACGATATTTCTCCAGAACGTGCAGGAGCTCGTCTCGCCGGGCGTCGAAATCGATGACTGCCCGGTTCTCGTAGGAGCGGCAAGCGCTACAGACGCCTTGATCGTCGAAGTGCAGGTCCGGCTTCGTGCTCGGCATCACGCATCGCTTGCAGTAGATCAGCATCGGTTTACGCGCCCTTCTTCATCAGGAACCAACTGATATCGTCTTGGGGAAACGCGGGATCACGATGATACGCGAAGCCGTAGTCGACCAGACGTAGATCAGGATATCTATCCATGATCTCCCCGGCAAAGTCGCGCTTGAAAAGTCGATCGTGGTGGCCGCGGTAAGGTATCGAAACCGGGCTGGGATTGTAATACTCGCAGACCAGGAGATATCGAGACGTAGCGTCGTACAACTTATCGTAGACCAAGGGAAGTTGTTCTGGATTAATGTGAATAAGTACGCCCTTGATCAGCGCCAACTCGGAAACGTCGGCAGAGGCGTAATCCAGGATCGAACCGCAGAACACGTTCGATGCGCCGATTTCGTTCCCAAGCAGTGCAGCGGCCTTTTCGTTGATTTCCACGCCCCTCAAGGTGCAGTTGGGATATATCTGACGGATGGCCTTCAGGTTCATTCCTATGTTCGCGCCAAATTCAATGCAGCTCTTGGGAGGAAGGGCAGCATTGAGGCCCTTGCTGAAGAACTTGATGTTCGAAGCAAGAAGCGCGGGGCTCATGTTTCTGGCGATATAGTCATTCCCGAAATCGCCAGCCCAGAAGCCTTCCTGAGCACTATGAGGATCAGATTTCGGCATGGCTTCATTCTCTTTCGGTTTTGATTAACGGCCCCGTTGAGGAGCGTAGATGGACTAGCGGGGCGGCTTGTCGGCGCACACGATGGAGGCTCACGGCCACGTTGTCGTATCGTCTATTATCGGGTTCCCCTCAGGCGGTACTGAAAGATGCGTTCCGCGATTTCAAGATCTTCGGGCGTATCAATGTCAACGGCGGTGTCGCGCGCGACCGGAAGGATGGCTGATGGAACCACGTCGTACGAAGCGCCTGCAAGGGCGGTCTCCGTTTTGGACAGATAGAATTGTCCGGCATCGTGATACGCGGGGGGCAGATCTTGCGATCGCGCAGAATAGTATTCGGGATAAGCCATGCGCACGCGCCCGTCGTCGGTCATGAAGAGAGCGCGCTGGATCCGCGAGGGAAATTCGACGGCCGAGAAGACCATTTCGCAATTCAGACTATCGATTGTAGCTACGGCGCTTTTGATGTCATCGGCGGAAACGAACACGGCGGTTGGATAGACAGTAAGGATCAGATCGGGCCGATAGCGGTTGCTAACGAACCAGTCGACCGCGTGCTTTGTCACGGCCGCAGTGCCCGTGTAGTCGTCTGACAGCGAGGCAGGACGCATGAATGGCACCTCGGCGCCGATGTTCCGAGCCATCTCCGCAACCTCCTGGTGGTCCGTCGAAACCAGAATATTCGCTACGAGACCGGACGACTTCAGCATGCCTATGGGCCAAGCCATCATCGGCTTGCCATGAAAGAGAGTGATGTTCTTGCGGGGAATTCGCTTGCTTCCGCCGCGTGCGGGGATGACCGCCAATATCGTTGGTAGCGTCACGCGAATGCACCTTGGCAAATGATCTCATCGCTCGCAGCAGCGCCCCATCGAACGAGATCGCCGAAACGATCTCGAACATTCGCCTTCGCCGCAAGGATCGCTTCCGGGGGGCGACCAAAGTGCGGCGCCCTCCTGTTGGGGAGCCCATTCGTGAAAACAGAACGAGCAAAGTTCGTTCTTGACCATCGAATGTCTTCCGATCGCCCCGTTTTCCCTTCAATCCGGATTACACAGCGTAAGCATGAAGATCAACCCTGCCGGTAAGTACTCCTGAGAGGCGGAATCGCCGACTTGGCCGTCAATCGCGACGGACGTTCGCTCAGCCCCTTCCGATTTTGTGTTCTCTGAATGTTCCATTGGGCGTAAGCGCTGCGCTTCTACAGCTTGCGTGCGCCAAGCTCCTTCCAAGAGGAGCCGCAGCCGATCGACGCAGTCCAAGGGGATCAAATGAGACTTGGCCGTGGCGCTCCAGAATGGTGCGTAACCCACGGGCGCCTCTGCCTACCGAAGGTGTTTCAGCTCACTGACGGTTGTGACAACGTGGTCCTGCTCGGCGTTTGACAGCGTTGGGAACATCGGCAGGGTCAGGATTTCTCCATAGACTGCCTCGGCTTGGGGGCACAACCCAAGTTGATATCCGAAGCGTTCGCGATAGAAGCTGTGATGATAGACGGGGGCATAGTGGACGTTCGCGCCGATGCCGGCCGCCCTGAGATGATCGAACGCCCGGCGTCGATCCACCTTGAGCTGATCAAGGTCGAGGCGGATTACATACAGGTGGTAGGAGTGAGATCGGTCTGCATGCTTCGCGAGGGGACGCACGAACGGGATTTCCGCAAACATCTTGTCGTAGCGGGCCGCAATGGCGCGACGTCGATCCAGCCATAACGGCAAATGCTTCAGTTGCGCGATTCCAAGAGCGCATTGCACGTCTGGCAGTCGGTAATTGAAACCGAGTTCGACCATATCGTAGGAAAATGTTCCGCTTTTTTCCCTCGACCTGTGATCGGAATCGATCCCATGATTGCGGAAACGGCGCATGTGGGCAGCCGTTTCGGGATCGTCTGTCAATACCATCCCCCCTTCGCAGGTCGTGAGGTGCTTCACAGGATGGAACGAGAAGGCAGAGAGGTCGGCCAGCGTCCCCACCTTGCCGCCCTTGTAAGTTGCTCCGGGAGCATGGCAGGCGTCGGCGATCAGCTTGATACCGCGGCCGGCGGCAAGCGCGCGCAGGGCGTCGTAGTCGGCCGGCTGCCCGCCGTAGTCGACGGCGATGATGGCTCGGGTCCGGGCCGTAATTTTCTGCTCGACGGATGTCGGATCTATCAGCAGCGTTTCGCGCTCCACATCGGCGAAGATGGGCGTGCCCCCCTCGTAGACCACGGCATTTGATGAAGCCGCAAACGTGATCGCCGGAACGATCACTTCGTCGCCGGGTCGGATCTTCAAGGCGCGCGCGGCGGCATGAAGCGCAGCGGTTCCGCTGTTGACAGCAACGCCCTCGCGCGCCCCGCAGAACTCTGCGAATGCACGCTCGAAATCGCCGACTTTCGGGCCGGTCGTGAGCCATGCCGACCGTAACGTCTCGGCTACCGACGCGATATCCTCATCGTCTATGATCTGCCGGCCGTAAGGAATTGAATCCCTAGCCATGCAGGCTCGCGGGATTTTCGAGCATCGTCGTCAGCGCCGCAGCATCGAGCCATTCCGGATTGTTGTCGCTGGCGTAACGGAAGCCTTCGGGGACGAGCCGGCCAATATCGCCGTATCCCTTATAGCTCCACCAGGCGAGCGCTGGCTGCACGACGTAGCGATCCTCCAATTCAATGGTGAAGCGCGCATCGTCTTCGGTGATCATCACCTCGTGAAGCTTTTCGCCAGGCCGAATACCGACGATCTTGTGCGGGCAGTTCGGAGCCATTGCCTTGGCCAGATCGACAATCGACATCGACTTTATCTTCGGAACGAACAATTCCCCGCCCTGCATCATCCTGGCGCTCGAGAGCACGAAGTCCACGCCCTGGTCTAGCGTGATCCAGAAACGCGTCATGCGCGGGTCGGTGATCGGCAGATGTTCGCTCCCCTTGGCAATGAGATCTCGGAAATACGGAACGACCGAGCCGCGGGATCCGACCACATTTCCATAGCGAACGACAGCGAACTTAGTCCCGGTGTTGCCGGACAGATTGTTAGACGCGACGAAAATCTTGTCCGAGGCGAGCTTGGTGGCGCCATACAGATTGACCGGGTTGCAGGCCTTATCCGTCGACAGCGCGACGACCTTGGAAACCCGATTCGCGATCGCAGCTTGCACCACGTTTTCGGCGCCGACCACATTGGTCTTGACGCACTCCATCGGATTATACTCTGCGATTGGAACGTGCTTCATGGCCGCCGCGTGAACCACGAGGTCAACTTCGCGCATGGCCATATTCAAGCGGTTGAGATCACGCACGTCACCGATGAAGAAGCGCAGCCGGTCATCGGGCATCGCCTGCGCCATGATGGCCTGCTTGTACTCGTCTCGCGAGTAGACGATGATCTTGCCGAGGTTGTGATCCCGCAACAGGGTCTTTACGAGCTCCGTGCCGAACGAGCCGGTACCCCCCGTGATGAGAATGGCCTTTTTGTCGAGCATGGTTCCAATTGTGGATCGTTGAAGAGCCGACCGGTAGTAGTCAGTTCGCGCAAATATTGCAAGCGAGAGTGGTTGGCTGGAATTACACGCCGCCTTGGGACGCTCCGGTTTGCGTGGCCTCAAGGCGATGGACCGCCCTCGAGCGCCGAGGCGGTTGAGCTCGTCGTTTACGTGATCGCTGACCACGTCAGCGCCTCACCATAGGCGATGTCGCGCGAGGCCGTACGTCCGATGATGTCAGGCAGGTGCTTCGGCGGCAGACCAAAACCGGGTCTGATCACGCGCACATTCTCGGGCGTGAACGGCTGGCCTGCTTTGATCGACTTGACCGCGTAAATCGAGCGGCGGAAGCGGGTATTGGCGGCTTCGCTCGGTGCCAAGCCGTAGTCGACCCTGCCAAGAGAGGACCATGCCGACTTGCAGTCAGTGACCAGCTTCCGGAATTCATCCGGTTCCAGCGAAAACGCTGCGTCGGGCCCACCATCGGCACGTGAGATGGTGAAATGCTTTTCGATGATGGCGCCCCCCAGGACGGTGGCGGCGACGCACGCAGCGGAGCCGGGCGCATGATCCGAAAGGCCTGATATCACGCCGAACGCATCTCCGAGGTGCACAACCGTGCGCACGTTGGCTTCCTCGATCGGCGCAGGATAGGCGCTGGTACAATGCAGCAGGGCGATGCCACCGGCGCCATTGTTCCGCGCCGTTTCGACCGCTTCCTGGATCTCACCGAGATTTGCCATGCCGGTCGAGATGATCATGGGCTTGCCGCGCTTGGCTACATATTTGATCAGGGGCAGGTCTATCACCTCGAAGGAGGCTATCTTATAGGCTGGCGCCTTGAGACCGGCGAGCAGGTCGACTGCGGTTTCGTCGAACGGCGTCGAAAAGATCGTGACGCCGACCTCGCGCGCCTTCGCAAACATCTCCGCATGCCATTCGTAGGGTGTGTAGGCTTCCTTGTAGAGTTGATGCAGTTGATAGCCGTCCCACAGCCCGCCCCTGATCTGGAAGTCCGCGCCTTCGTGCGGAATCGTCATGGTGTCCGGCGTGTAGGTCTGAATCTTGATGGCGTCTGCGCCGGTTGCCGCTGCCGCCTCGATCAACTCCAGGGCTTTCGCGAGGCGCCCGCCATGATTGGCCGACAATTCGGCGATGATATAAGGGGGCTGGTTGCGACCGATCTTGCGGCCGGCGATTTCGAGTTCCGCGTCCGTGCTCATTGTTGACCTCTCGCAACACATTGCAGCATCTGCGACCGAGGTCGCCGGTCGAGCGCAATTTCGCGTGTCATCCGCTTGTTCCCGTTCAGTTATTCCCTTCGGACGCGGCGCGCAAAGAAAGCTGGTACACTAGGAACTCAGTCTCTTGGCCAGTTAGCACGAAGCCGGCCTTCAGGAAGATTTTCTGAGAGGCGAGATTTTCCCGCTTCACTCGTGCTTCGACGCGTTCGCAGAAACCCTGACCAAATGCTTCCTGGCAGGCCAGAACGAGGGCAGTGGCACCGTAACCTCGCCCGCGGACGTTACGGGCCATTGCAATACTGACCACGGCCGTCCCCGTCAATTCGATGTGAAATCGTACGTTGCCGCAAGGTCTTCCATCGGCCTGGATGATGTAAATAAGAGTGTTCGCATCCGCGATGCGGTTGTTAAACCATTTTGTGTGGGCATCCCAAGGCACTGCTCGGCTATCTCCGGACATTGCGCGGGCGTCGGGATCGTT
The DNA here is from genome assembly GCF_055807455.1 of Bradyrhizobium sp. Kon58. Taxonomy (NCBI): domain Bacteria; kingdom Pseudomonadati; phylum Pseudomonadota; class Alphaproteobacteria; order Hyphomicrobiales; family Nitrobacteraceae; genus Bradyrhizobium; species Bradyrhizobium sp. Kon58. Next base: position 70,213 of record NZ_JBVVOT010000021.1, on the reverse strand, counting down.
GCGCCACAACCAGAGCCGCCGTGCGTCATCGGCAGTCGCACGGCGCAGCGTTAACTGCCCGGTACGTTCCTGCTGCACAAGCGCATCGATGGCCTCGCCAACGCGTTGCGCGCCAACGCCATCACACACGTTGGCGGCCTGCCGCGACATCCGGGCGAGTTCGTCGGGCCGTCGGGCAAGTTCAGCCAGGATGCGCGCAATGGTATCAGGGGCATCGCAACCGGGCGGGACGATTCGTGCTGCGCCCGCCTGCTCAAGCGCGCGAGCATTCTCGCGCTGGTTGTCAGCTACAACGAGCTGGATCGATGGAAGACCGAGGCAGCACCGCTCCCAACTCGATGTGCCGGGCGTTCCGATCGCGATGTCGGCATTCGCCATCAATTCGGCAATCTCGGGAGGATCGACGTGGACTTGAACCCGCGTTGATTCTTCCCCAAGCGCGACGACCTCATTGAGAGATGAAGCGGTTGGGCCGATCACAACGATGATACGCGAATACGTCCCCGCATTTGCCAGGGACCGGGCGATGTCCGCCGTCTGCCCCCCGACGTCGGTGAGCCCGAGCGAGACATATATCGACGCAGGCTCAAATGCCTCGCGTCGTCGCGCAAGTGAAACAGCGCGCAACTCCCAAAACGCACTGCGCAGCAGCGCATAGGGCGAGCCCGCGATGACGCGACAATGCCGCGGGATCAATCCGGCGTAGTCGTCGGCGCTCCGGCCCAGCGTCATGTCTACGAGAAGGTCGCAATCATGTGGGCGCACGGGCGCATCGTCGATCACGAGGATCGGACATCCAAGTCGGCGTAGAGAGTGCTCGAACGCTTCGCCGAGCCGAAAGGAGTCGATGACGATGAGATCGATCCTCGTCCCCGCAAGTCGGCCGTCCTTGAGGTCCGTGTTCCAATCGTGCCGATCAGCCTCTAGCCACCGGATGCCGCAGTGAGTGAGGGCTGGCACGGTATCGGCGGTTATCGGAGAGCACACGAAGAGAACGTCTGCGCCGCGCCGTTGCATTTCGGTTGCAAGCGTCAAGCACCGCATGACGTGGCCGCCTCCAGTGGCCGGATCGGCATCGGCTCGGAAAACTATCAGCATCGCACTTTTGGTTCAGGCCGGGTCAGTTGGAGCGTTCGGCCCCGCTTAGGCTTGCGCGGGGCGTAACATACCAGAGCACGAGCAAAACGAGAAATCCATGGGTCAGGAGGATCACAGTCAGGGGTACATTGAGAAAAATCTGCGGTAACAAAGCTGCCGACATAAGGACAAATCGCGGCGGCAGGCCCGCGGATACACGGTTGCCAAGCGCGACCACAAGTCCGCCAACGGCAGCTGTCGTCGGCGCCAACCAACTACCCACTGACGCAATTCCCTCTGTCGCAAATAGCGAGGCATTGAAGTACCCGCCAATACCAAACGCCTTGTAGATAACAATGCCTAGCGGTTCGCGATAAGGGCAGGTGGTCAGGGCTTTTAGAAAGCTAATTTGGCAGAAGAGTGTGAGGTCATTCTTGGAGAAGAACTCATTATAATAATCCATGGCCAGCGAGGGAAATGTCATCATGCGGAGATTGATCAAGGCGAAGTAAGGGTGCGCCACTGAAGTCTGCATTAACCCGGATTTCCACAGGATGATCATCAAGATGCCAATTGCTGTTGGAACCAAGAGAGAAGCGATAACAAGAAATCGCGCTTCCATGAACCGGGCCGCCATTGCGATCAGGCTGATCCAGGCTGCACTGAATAGGGCGACCTTGCTCAGGGTAATCGGATAAAAGAGCAGCAGGAGTCCTAATGTTGTTGCAGCCCGCTTGAACGTGCGGCGTTCCACAAAACAGGCGAATGCGAAAGGCAGCAGTGCGCTGCTCGTTATTCCAAGAAGATAGTCGAGGAGCTTCGGGAATTTGAGCGTGTCGCGCGAAACGTAGATGTCACCATCAAGCCTGATCAGGTTGAGCAATTGGGCCAAATCAAAATGGTATGCTGCGCCGGCAAGAAGCGTCGCTCCGGCGCCCAACAGGATCGCATTGAGAAAGCGGTCAAACCCAACGGGGGAAGGCGTCCAGAGCTGCCTGAGGGGAGCTTTCATCAGTACTGCAGGCAAGATAAAGGCCACCGCAGAAACATACGCAGAGATGCCCGCCAGCCGGTGGTCGTATTCGAAGGTGGAAAAACAGTTCAGCCAAAGATAACCTGCTATCATGGAATAAAAATAGAATGCGATGAAATAGCCGAAGCTGAATTCGGAAACAACAAAGATGGCAGCGATTGGCAGGAATGTCGCCACTGCGGCGAGCGCGAAAGGCAGGCGGTCCGTTCGAAAGGCCAGGTACTGAGGGTAGAGCTGCGACGCGAGAAAAAGCGTTAGGCAAAATGCAGCCACATGAAGGCAAATCGGCGCAAGAAGTCGAATGTGTCGCATGTTTTTGCCTGATGCCGCTTACTTTTGACCTCGTATCCGAGTCAGGACACGTGAACAAGTCCGAAAGATCGGATCTCCCTCGGTGCTCCGGACGATCAGGCCGAATTTAGCGCGCGCGGCACGGTCGTGGTGACTTCGTGATGACAGTGGGAAGGCGCACATGGCTGCAGGGATTGATATCGAAGACGTTCGTGATCTAGGCGTCGCGAGACGATAATGCTAGCCGTAAGCCCTCGTCGAGCGAAACCTGCGGCTGCCATCCCGTCGCGATTGCCTTGGACACGTTGAGCTCAAGCGAGCCAATCAGGCTGTCGTGCGCATTCTGCTGGCCCATCACCCTAAGAAGCGGCCTGAGCAACTCTGGGGGCACACTAAACAGCCGGGGGCTCTTGCCCGCCGCCCTTGCCAGCCGCTCGATGAATTCGGGCGTCGAGACCTGCTCTCGGTCGGCTAGGAGAAAAATCTCGAGATTGCTCTCACCATCCGGTTGGGCAAGCCGGTGCACGATGAACGACGAGAGATTTTGGACTGCGAGGAAGGCGCGATGATTGCGGATCGCCGCAAAAGGCAATGGCAGTCCCAGATTAACCGCACGCGCGAGCAGCGCAAAATTGCCCTTCGCACCGGCACCATAGACCAAGGGGGGGCGGATCACCGAGATCTTCATGGAGCTCTCGTGCGCCAGCTTCCTCAACCCCGCCTCTGCCATCGCCTTGGACATGCCATAAAGGCCGCGCGGCGTGAGGATGTCGCCTTCGCTGAAGGGCGCACGACCGTCATTGCTGCGGCCATGCACGAGAACCGTGCTGACGAAGATAAAGTGTCGCACCCCGGCAGTCGCTGCACTGCGAGCCAGGTGCAGCGTGCCGTCGACGTTGACATTGCGGTAGAGCTGGACTGCATGCTCTTCGTGCTTGTGGTGCACGCGGGCGGCGAGATGCACCACGCAGTCGATGCCTTCAAGAGCCACTGACCAATCGGTGTCGGGGCCGATCGTCTCGACCACGACATCGTCTATCATGCTTTCCGCACTGAGGACCGCGCGACGGACCGACCATCTTTCGCGAATTAACGCGGGTGCCACATGGCTACCGATGAAGCCATTTGCCCCGGTAACTAGTACACGTGAACGTTCCGCCATTCTGTGTTCGTCGCTAGTAGGTATTGCGTGGCGAGTTTAGTTTGCCGCATAGCGGATCATGTTCCGCATACTACGAGCGGAGCGGGTTGTCAGTCGCAGCGCACAGGAAAACGCAAAAACTAGTGTTAAAGAGAAATTGACGCTTTGTCGACGACCAAGCTGCGTGGAGTTGGCGGCAATGAAGATGCTGTCGAAGAGGGTCTTTCGACGGAATTCTCCGCTTCGGTCTCTGGTGCATGTGCTTGTGCGCTGCCCCTAAGGAATGGCAGGGCAGCACTTGCCTTCCAATACTGCTTGTCTCATGGCACACCACCGATGAGCCTTGCTCCGCTCCATATCTGGATTGTGTAGCCATCTTCCGGATACTTCTGTCTGATCGCGGCTGATCTTCTTGTTCCCGCGGCTGGTTGAATTTTGGATCAGCTGTATGACAGTAGGTAGCTTATCGTCCGTTACCCCGCGATCGAGCGGCTGCCTCGCGACCGTCTTCAAGGTCCGAATCTCGCGCACCGAACGAAACGCATGCTAGGCGATGTTCGCTTTCACGATCGCGAGGCATCGCTGGAGTGATTCTGCAGCAGCGAACTGGATCTCGTTCTTGATCGGACCTTCGGTTGAGCGCGGACGAAGTTAGCCGGGTCCTGCATTCGGCGGCGGCTATTGATCTCCTTGAGCAAGAACAGCCGCCTCAGCTGTGCCGCGTTCATTAACGTTTCGAATAAGGTGAAGATCTCGCGGGCCTGCACGTAAACTTCGACGCTAATGGTGTGCTGATCGAAGCCATATGATGCGAGACGCGCCTCGATCTCGTCTGCCGCAATGCGATCGAGCTGCCAATCGAGCGCGTTCTGAACGATGTAGCGTTCGGCGTCGTTTTTGAAGTCGGGCACTATGCCGGGCACATCTATCCGACGAATCGTCATCTCGATTGCTTTTTGGCGATATGATTCCAGCAGCTTGTGCCGCAGAATTCGATAGCGCTGCATCTCCCAGGACAGCTCCGCAACATCAATGGTGAGTAGCCATTCAATAGCGGATTGCGGGGCGATGTCTTGGAAGATTACGGCCTGGAGGGCACGATAATGCTCGATGCTTTCTCCGGGCAGGATTGGGGGAGCAGGACACAAGGCCTGGAATTCAGCTGGAATAGCAACTGCGGCTAGCGTTGGGGCGGTGCTGAAGCGGCCGTTCATTGCCGTGTGGCCTCCAACCCGGCTTGCGGAGAAGGATCATACGTGGCCGTGTTTGGCCGTGTGGGTTCGTGAATGGGGCTCGTTGCCCATAACTGGCAGCGACAGGCAATGGCAATATCTGCATATCCACCCACCATGCCTTTTCGTTGCCATGTCGATGGAGAGCCTGATGGTGCGAGCGGCATAATGGGACGGTGTATTCGTCGCTGACCTTGCGCCCGAGTGTTCGCGGCTGGGCGAACTTGAGGTGGTGGGCATCGGACGGAGCCTGCTTGCAGACCAGGCAGGGCTGTGCCCGGATAAAAGCAAGGTGGGCCTTGCTCCGCTTGCGCGGTGGCTCTTTGGTGAAGGCGAGGCCGCCCCCTCGCTGGTCCGCCGGCCCATCGGAGCTTGAGCTTGGGATAGCGGCTTGGGAGAGGGAAAGTTCTTCCGCCGGTTCCTGTCCGGTGGCACGCTCGGGCTCGGATGGTGGCAGATCAGCTTCGGTCTCAAGCCGGGCCATCTCCTCGAACCTCACCCGATAGGCCGCCTCAAGCGCCCGGGCGTCGGCCTCAAGCAGGGTGTTCTTCAGGGGAAGGCTGGTTTTGGCCCAAGCCAGGAGGTCGTCGCTATTCCCCAAGGCTGCAGCCAGCTCCGCCAGCAGCCGCTCCAGTAGCTCAGCGGATTGCTGGGGTTTCAGGATAGCCGGTCGGTTCAAGACGGCTTTGGCGGGCTTCGCTTTCGGCCCGGGAGCCATTTGCGGCTGGGAAGCCGCGGGAGGTCCGGCGATTGCATCGGGCGCGTCGAGGTCGTCCTCACCGGCAATGCCAACCAGAGCAAAAAGCGCGTAGCGGCGGGCATAGGTCAATGAGGCTCCCATCCGATGCGGTGCCTCGACCTCCTTTGCGGGGCAGACCGGCCAATCGGAGGAGATCCATTCACCGGAGGCATGGGCCAGCAGGGTCGTGAGACGCACTTGGCCGCTGCTGGAGTCGATCCGTGTGGTCTGGACGGTTGCGATCTCCTGCTTGCTGAGGGTCTTGCGGACAAGGTCCAGGCCGGAAGCCAGGGAGGCGTAGCGGAAGGTCCGGTCGTCCTCCCGCGGGAAGGGGGACCGGATTACCGCCGTGAGGGTCTTTTCCGGGTTGGTAAGCTCGGCCTGTGCTCGGGCAAGGGCACCCGCGATGGCCCCGATCCGCTCACTGGACTGATGCATCGGACCCCTCCAAGACGAGAGCGTCAAAGCTAATCGCGCCGGACTTGGAGCGCTTGGCCTTGATCCCGTGCCCGCTTGCCTCCTTGGCATCCTCGGGCACGAGCTTCTTCAACTCAGCTTTAGAGAGCTCGTGCTCCCCGTGGGCATCCTTGGTGCGGAGGTAGGTTGCAGCGAACTCGCCCCAGGCATTGGACGAAGACATATCGACGACCTTAACGGCCTCCAGCCTTGGTCGCGGCGTTTCGATGTTGAAGAGCAGAGGCGCATCGCCGCTCTGGACGCAGCGCCAGAATTTCTTCTCGGCGGTGAGGAGCAGGTGCTGATAGAGCGGGTCGGCATGAATCTTGATCTCAACCCATTTGCCACCGCCGGTGATGATCGAGAGTACGGACGAGCGAGCGGCGACCACCCACATATTATGCTGCAGCTGTGCCATATGCTTTTCGGCGGCGGCCTCCTCCGTGAACGCCCAGGGCAGCATGAACTTGGCCTCGAACACCGCTCCCGTCTGCTCGACCATGCCATCGAGTGTTGCCGCCATCCATTTGTGCACGGGATGCCGAACCCGCTTCTGGATGTCCGATATGGTTTGTCCTGTTGAGCGCTGGTACCAGGCGCGATTGAGGACCTCTGTTATCGAGCCGAGCTGAACGATGAGATTATCCGAGAGATCTTCTGGTGCGACCTCTCCACGTTTCTCTTGCCAAAGGCGGATGAGCTTGTCCTGATCGTCACCCATGATGACACGCGCATCCGAGCCGCCGATGAAGTGGCGGCGGTCATTGGGGTTGAACCTGATGATATGATTGGCCGCATCGGCGCCGTTTGTTTGAACTGTTGTCACCGGTATCTCCTACGCAAAACAAGCGGCTTCACATGCCGCACTGCTTGAAGCCCCGCTTCCGCGAGGCGAGATACCGGCGCTACGATCGAAGGTGGCGCCCGGTCGAATCAGTAACGCTCCAATCGCGGATGAAGGCCAGTCCTATCTGCAGCAACAATCTTGCTCGTTTTAGCGGCAGGAATGGCTCTTGTTCTCACGCTCTTAGGGCAAGGACGAGACGAGGCTGGCCGGTATAAAACCGACAAAACGAAGCCAATTCACGCATGAACAGCGAAGACCTACGCAAAAGGCGCTCGCAGCGAACGATGTTGTCCGGTCGCATGAATTGTTGAAACAAAGCTGTGATTGTCGGAAGATCGGGGCGCACCCCTCCAACTTGGGCCTGTGAGATTTGAATCGTCCGGCAGTATTTTTCGATCGCGATGGCGTCCTCAATGAGGACGACGGCTATGCTTTTGATCCCGACAAGATCCGGTGGGTAGAAGGAGCCCAACAGGCCGTCAAAGCAGTCAATGACGTCGGATATCTTGCGTTTGTCGTGACCAACCAGTCAGGAATTGCGAGGGGGTTTTACGAGGAGTGGCATGTTCGGAATCTGCACGAATGGATGTCGCGTGAACTTGCCAACGTCGGTGCCCGTATCGATGCGTTCGAATTTTGCCCACATCACCCCGATGGCCTGATCGAGCGTTACCGTATCCTCTGCAGCTGCCGCAAGCCGCAGCCGGGGATGATTAGAGCCCTCGTTGAACGGTACTCGGTGGATATCGATGCTAGCTTCATGATCGGGGACAAGCAGAGCGACCTTGCTGCGGCGCAGGCGGCCGGCATCGCAGCCTATCTGTTTGATGGGTCTAACCTGCATGCCTTCATCGCACCGCTATTATCTGCCCGGTCCCAAAATCCTCCGTAACAACATCCATCGTCCGCGGAGACGCGGGAACGGAGGAGTAATGCCGTCGATCTCGCGACCGAAGATCGATCGGCTGCCCGTAGCAAGCAAGGAGGAAAGTTGGCGTCAAAGCGACAAATCGAAGCAAATCGCGCAAACGCTGCGAATAGCACGGGCCCGCAAACAATCGTTGGCAAGGCTAGATCGAGCCGCAACGCTTACCGGCATGGCTTTTCCCGTTGGGACGCCGCCGCTGGTTTTGGTTCCGGCGGGTTCGATACAGCGCTTGCGGACGCACTCAGCGGCTCCTTAATGGAAGTCGCACTTCAAGATTTTGCTCAAGCTAGGAAACGTCAGGATCTTCTCCGCGCTCTTAGGTTACGACTGATCCTGGCCGTGATTGAGGGAGCTGATCGAAGGCAAATGAGAGAGCTCTCGGGGCTAGAGCGGTACGAAAAGTTTGCCCTTTCGCGGCAGCGGCGCGGCCTCAAGCGCATGAAGCCCTGCAACGGGTGAGGGACGACAAGGTGGCGAGCTACGATCGCTGCGAGTCATTGCTTGAGCTAAATGACTTTACCCATGGTAGCACTGCGCGTGTTCGAATGATGGAGGCTACAAACTACGTCTTCCCCTCGCTGGCGTGGGCTCTACCACCGGTCTTTTTCGTGCTCCGCGCGATATGGCGTTGTAAATGGTCGATCCCCGGCCCGCTGATGAGGTCCTACGCTGGCGCAATCCGGATTGCGCATAGGTCCTTAACGGGTTGCGCAGGCCTTTCGGTAGGGCGAGCTCCCGTACAAGCGTTCCCAGTTTGCCATTCGCATCTGCATCAAAAGCTGCAATGTGCTTTGACAAACTCAACGGGCCCGGGCGTGTACTGACAAATCGCCATGCCCACTGAGTCCTTAAACGGCCGCGGAGCGGCCGGCATATCAGTAGTTCGAAAGGGAGGACAGACGTCTCCCCCGACGACGGTGTTTAGTCCCGAGGCCATCTTTTTCCGAATACCGAGTCAGGTGCAGCGGGAGGCGCTGAGGCTCTATGTCGTGAGGGCCGCCACTTTGGTCATGATTGCCAGCAAAACGTCCTCGATTGTGGGGCAAAGATAGGGCGCAAATCGAGAGCGAGGCGTCGCCGTGAGATTAATTCGCTCCTTGGCCATTTCACTTAGCGGCAAGAGGAAATAGTCCGTCACCTGTCTGTTTGTTGCAGGATCCAGCCTCAGCGCCAAAATGAACTCGGCGGGTTCAATAATCCGTCGATGTACCAGCCAGGCGGGTGCGTGTCGCGGCGCGATGTAGTAGCGAGCCATCCGAAGGGAAATGGCGAGCCTTCCGTCAACAGTCATCACGTTGGTGTCGTCGTCCCATACGGCCGCAGCGCCAAGTGCTCGAATGCGCGTGGCAAGCTTCGATGCCTGTTGCAGCAGTTCAGCATCAGATTGTCGGCGCGCGTCAAGATAATCGAAATCGCGGTCAGAGTTCACATAGCCGATTCGCCGGAAGGCTTCCCGGAGGCTGCCGAAACGGTGTGCATAAAGTGGAGGGCTAGGCACGCCGTCCGTCGCCGCCATTATCGAGACGCTCAACTTACCATTTGCTGCGAGCGTCTCTCGCAGCTTTTTCAACAATTGCTCGTCCGAAAGCCTGACATACTGCTCTTTCAGAAGCTCTTGAGCTTTGAGAAAAATGCTTCTGTCAACGATTGGCTCGTAGAGGCCAGTCGCTCTAACCCATAATTTAGGGGGGTCTTTTTCATCACCTGCTTGAGCCGGAACGACTTGCGGTTATAGACGCTGTTGCCGATGCTTCGTTGCTCAGTATATTGCGGATCATCCCCTCGGACCATGGCGTTCGCCGATGATTGGGAACTTGTTCGTTGTTGAGCAGGCGTACAATCGACGCCTGCGACCGTCGTCGGACAACATACTCACGGAAAATCTGGGCGACGATTTGCTGCTCGTGCAGGGGGCCGGGTTGGACGAGGACCCGGTCGGTCTGCAAATGTTTGCGCTGTCCGCTGCCCAGAATGATGCCTCTCGAGCAGCGGTCTTCATCAACCAGTTCGCGCTTGAGCCCGTAACTGATGGCGCCGCCCTGCCTGAAGCCAAGGCTCGCCATTCGACAGGCGCCGGCGTGAACCTTGACCGAAAGTTCTCTTGAGTACTCGGCCGCCATCACTCGCTTGAGATTCTTCACTATGGTCGCAATCACACTGCCGTCGTTATCAAATTCTTCGGCGCAATAGCAGACCTTGATCCCAGCCTGACGGCAGGTGAACTCGTAATACGCGCTCTCATCAATGTCCTGGAATCTTCCCCAGCGGCTGACGTCGTAAACCAGTACATGGTCAAAGTCCGCCCGGTCGCTGCGGACATCGTCTATCAGCTCAATCAAGCCTTCGCGGCGATGAATGCGAAGGCCACTCTTGCCCTCGTCTGCGTAGGTGCGAACGATGATCAGACTGTGCTGCGCGGCATAGACGGCGATAGCAGCCGCCTGGTTTTAGGTCGAGTATCGCTGATGGTCCGTTGACATGCGCACATACTGGGCCGCGCGCCCGGTTTTCGTCGGCGCTACATCGGCCCGACGCCGAAGGATCAGTGCGTTGGCCATGCTTCTGCCTCCGCCAGGTTGAGTGAGAGCCGATAGTATCACCAACCAGACCAGGAAGAGAGATGCTTGCCGACCCAGTTCAGCACAACCGAGCAGATGACGGATGCCAAGCCGGCCCAAAGCCAGGATCGCTGCCGTGCCGCGCTTATAGATCTCAGATACAGAAATGCGCCGAGAAGAATGCCGTAATTCCGTTTGAAGTCGCCATTGAGCTGGGCGATCTTCGACAGCTCGCTAGATGCTTGGCCTTCCTCCGCCATTCGGCTGCTCCTTCAATTTCGTAGGACCAGCGCTCTATAAGCACCTGTTTTGCCCGACGGCGCAAGCGATATTTCGGCAAATCGAAATTATCTCAAGTCGAGAGCTCACAAACTGGACTCCGCTTATGGAAATGAACATCTCAGTGGGTGTAGAAGCCGTCAGCATGATCTGGCGCGTAGAAGTGTAGCCAGGATTGGGTTTATCGCCGCGGCCTCCAAGACCTCAATCCGACGAATTGCACGGGTTACCGGCTAGCGCCCAAGCAAACGGCTCCGCCGCTCCCGGATTCCCTTGGTCTTCAGGTGCGAGATTCGCAATCGACGCCCGCCACATCCGATTAATCCCGGTGGTGATCGCCTGGCCAGCGCGGATCGCAGGCAAATAATATCCTTGCCTCTAAACGGCTGAGCGGCTTCTTTGCCCGGTAGCGTCCAAGCTGAATAAGCAGCGGTCAGACTGCCTGCCCAAGGTGGTCGTTCGATTCGAGAAAAAGATGAAACGAGTGCTCGCTATAGCGGTGATGCTACTTCTGCCGATAACCTGCCTGAACGCCGGATCAACGATTGTGGGCGCTGGCTCGCAATCTTGTACCGCCTGGCTGAATAGGAAGAAGAACTTAGTCGTAAAGGCAGCCTTTGAATCCTGGGTCGTAGGCTTCGTCAGCGGACTAAACGTGAGTGCCGAGAGGGACATTGTCGGGGGCGGCGATTTCTCCGCGATCGTTGCTTGGATGGACCGGCGCTGCAAATCTAATTCTTCAGATCAAATTGGAGTTGCAGCTCTGGAGCTAGCGATGGAATTGGCTGCTAACGCGGCGAAGCGCTGATCTGCTAGCCACGCAAGTTGACGCTGAGGCCGCTAACGTCCTTAGCTCGGCCATGAATCACGGAGACACATGTGCGGATCAAGCTACCCGAAACAGACCTCAAGTCAGTGCAAAGCCTTGGTAGCATTGAGCTCAAAGACGAAGGCGGCGGACACGTCGGCCAATACTTTTTCGGAAAGGGTCACGGCCGGACCGTCTTCCTATTCGGGAAGTACAAGGGCACTTTCAAGACCCACGCTGAGTGTCAAGCGTTCATCGATGGCGTGATCGCTGTGATTGATGACAAACGCAGCTCCCGCAGCAAGGAAACTGAAGCGTTATAGCAATAGCTTCGATAGCTTGAGTTTGGAGGCAGTCTGCGCATTCTTCTGGCGCGCCAATGGCAGCGCAGACCGGAGCAGGTGTTTTGAGCTCGGCAAAGCCTATTCGACCGGATTCAGTCGGGTGAGTATTTTGACCGACACGCAATCCTCGCGCCACCCCATTCCGGCTTAGGAGAAAGGGCCAGCCCGTATGGCTGGCCCTTTAAGTATATTACGTAAGCCGTCAGTAACGAGAAGCCGAGGCGGCACCCCAATTAAACCGGTAGTTCAGGCCGGCCTTGATGGTGTGCTCGTCATTGCGGAAGCCGACGGCGGTAACAACACCACCGGCGCTGGTGAAGAGAGCGTTCCGCGTGCCGAAGTCGTAGTACTGGTATTCGACCTTACCCGACCAGTTCTGGGCGAACAGGTATTCGAGACCACCGCCGACGGTGTAGCCGTCGCGACCACCGCCGTTGTTGGTGAAGGTGCCGCCGCCGAAACCGTTCGTAAGGCGGGAGTCAGCCCAGGCATAACCGCCTTTGACGTACAGCAGCGCCGGACCCCAGGTGTAGCCTAGGCGACCGGTGACCGAACCGAGCCCACGGTTGACGAAGGGATTGTCATTGGTGTCGAGGAAGCTGTAGTTCGCTTCAAGACCCAGCACCCAGTTCGGTGAGAACTGATGGTCGTAACCGACCTGCACGCCGCCCATGAACACACCGTCGTTGCTGTTGGTGCCGGTGAAGCCGGGGGCCAGAATGTTGTTATCGCCGCCGAATGCGCCGCCGACGTGACCGCCGATGTAAAAGCCGGTCCAGTTGTAAATCGGCGAAGGCTGCATCGCTGGGGCTTTGGTGTAAGGACGCGCGGCCATATCAGCCGCAGATGCTGTACCCGCTAGGGCGGCAAATGCGACAGTAGCGAGAAGGAACTTTTTCATTTCGAGTCTCTCAGGTTTCAAAGTGTGCCAAAGCTACTACCCCAACTCATCGAATTTGCTGTAGCGCGGCAGACACACAGCGGAATAGATGCTGAAGCAGCACCCTTTTCGCGCACGACCGCAGGCAACGGCGCTTGATTGCGGAACTTCAGCGCCAATCGCTGTCACTCCGCGCTTGCGAAATCAAGCGAGTAAGGCTTGGCCAGCTGACTGATGGAACCTTGCCGTCGCTGCGGCGCCAAAGCGGGCGTCGCGCTGCCAGGTTTGAAAGGTGACTCGAGGCTTGCGCAACGTCAGACCTCTGCATCTTAGGAACTGGCCGAGGCGCGCTGCGACTCTTTAAGGAGCCACACCGGACAATGCGAGCCTGTCGCCGCTGGCTGCACCAGTCGTGACGACACCGGTCGCCTAAGGTGAGGGGGTGATACGGGCGTTGGGGCGCGCCGTTGCGGTTCATGGGGAGCGTAAAAGAGAGCCCGGCATTGCCTCACGCTGAGTTCTGGCCCGGCGGCCGTAAAACTTGCCCAAATTGATCGGACCGCGGTGCCTGAGTTCGACCGCGCCGATCCCGCGTCATGCTATGCCGTTTACACGACCAAGACCCCCGGGCATTTTTTAAAAGCCCGGTATGGACCGCCACCCTCAGTTGACGCCGATGCGAAAACCGAAGCAGCTCTCGTGAGAAACCAGGCCCTAACAGTCAGTTGCTTTGCTCAATTACCTTTAACGGAAGGGACCTGGTTTGCCCCTGTTGATGTACGTGAGCAGGCGCCGGAGTGTGCGCCACTCGTCTTAGTGGCCGCGGCGATTGCCCTACGCACCATCATCTTGCTGACGATCGGCGAAGTCGAATATTTCGCGTACTAGGGCGTGTACTCATTAAGCAGCTGGCCGCCGACGTCCGCTCTATCTCAACAGTGGCGAAAAAGCGGCCATCTCCTGAAGTCGCCGAAGGGCCAGAACCGGAAACGCCTCGCGCCTGTGTGATAGTGGCTCGCGCAGAAATAATAATACGGCGGCTTCGTCTCACGGGACGCACGGAACAGCACGGCCGGTTCTAAGCTATTTCCGAAGTCGCAGATCATTCTGTGGCTTTAAAAAGCTTCCCCGGCTCACCCGCGGAGACGTTTTTGGATCCGCTCGACCCGCCCCTATCCCCCAATCGGGGGTTTTGGTTCCCGCCATCGCTGACAAGTACGAGATTTCGAGCCCTTTTTTGTAAGCCGGTGTTGCAAGCCGACTACAGCAACCGAGGAGCGAATGCCCTAGCTTGCAATCGGCAGGTGGGCGAACGCACCGATTCATTGAACTCATTTTCCTGGGGAGACGCGTATGAAAAGGCTTCTAGCGGCTGCGGCCGGGACACTCGCTCTGGGTCTGTCAGCTCCGGCGAGCGCAGCCGATCTGGCGGCCCGTCCGTACACCAAGGCGCCTCCGATGGCGGTTGCGATGTATGACTGGAGCGGCTTTTACATTGGCGCAAACGGCGGTTGGGGTACGAGCCGCAAGTGCTGGGATATGACCCAGTTCGGTGTATTTGCGGTTGTTCCCGCCGGTGCTGAAGGCTGCCACGATGCATCTGGCGGCACGGTCGGCGGTCAAATCGGCTACCGTTGGCAGACCGGAACTTATGTTTTCGGCCTCGAAGCACAGGGAAACTGGGCAGACTTTGACGGTTCGAACTCCAGCACCTTCATCATCGCCCGGAACCAGTCCAAGATCGACGCTTTCGGCCTCTTCACCGGACAGGTCGGCTATTCCTGGAACAATGCGCTGCTTTATGTGAAGGGCGGCGCGGCCGTCACCCGCGACAAGTACACAGGTCGAACCATTCCCGGCGACCTGGCCTTCGATTCGGCTACCGAAACCCGCTGGGGCGGAACCGTCGGCGTTGGTTTGGAGTACGGCTTCGCACCGAACTGGTCGGTCGGCGTGGAGTACAACCACATGTTCATGGGTGATCGCGATGTAACGATGTCGTCGACAGGTCTGCTCGTTCCGGCGGGGACCCTCGTCCGGGTTGATCGCATCAGCCAAGACGTCGACGTGGTCACGGCGCGCCTCAACTACCGCTTCGGTGGGCCGGCCGCCGCGAGGTATTGAGCTTCGCTTTCTCTCAGCACTCGAATACGCAGAAGCCGGCCTTGCGCCGGCTTCTTTGCGTGTTCTGTTGTTCACTGACGCCCGCTTTACCCAGGCGCAAGAGTGAAGCCCCTCAATGCACGGTTCTAGTCAGGCCTAAGCGTCCACGCTCAGGCCGGCGGATGGATCAGCCAAGTCCCGCAAGGACGCAAGGCGCTCCCGTTGTACCTAGGAGCCCGGGCTCAGAACTCAGCCGCGCACATAATGCTGGGGGCAACGGGGCTTCAACGGGATCGCTGGTGAAAACAGCGTTCAGCCTCTTCTTCCTCGACCTGCCGAAGAAGCTCCAGCTGGGTAGCCAGACTCATGTAGTTCCTCGACACGCTCATTAGGACATTGCCTAACCGCTTACTCATGCCATTGGCGTTCGCGCGACAGCTGTATTCTTCCGCAATCGCACGGCATTTGGCGGGATCAAGCATTTCTTGGACGGCCTATCGTCGTTTTCCAGTAGCACTCGGTCACCGCCACCGCGGTATCATTTGATAGGCCGCGAATACAAACGCAGCACACCTGCATGGGTCGAGAGACACCCCGGAAAGGTTTTCTGGCGGAGGTCCCAGTCGCGATTTCTCGACCTAAGCGCCCTACGAGAGAAGGCCTGAGCGAAGTCAGCAATGGATTATGAACGACAAAACTCAGTCTGAGCATAAAAGGCTGGCTTTCGGGTGCATAACTGCCAGTTGAGCCTGGGCCCCGAACCATGATTCAAGTCCTCCACTTCGTCGGGGGCTCAAATCATGCGCTACGAACTCGCCGACCATGAATGGACCGCCATCAAGCCGATCGCGCACGAGATTCTGCGCCATGCACCACGATCGCTAAAGGGAGAGCATCAAAGAGAATCTTTAGGTCAGCCTATTTCATATCGCGACGATAGTTGGAGTGAGCTTCTTGCCATTCAGCAACACGGATTCGTCGTCAAGCATGACGATCATCAGTCGTTCGCCTCCCGCCGGCTCGGAAGATTGTGATCCCAAATGCGCTGCGGAGGGCTGAACAATGATTTCAAAGACCACCGTGGCGCCTTCGAACTCAAAAGTGCCGAAAGCATGCTCTCCCAATGGGTCGGTTACTCTGGGGAAGTTGTCATATCTTGCCAGCTGTTCGACCAGTCTGCGTAATTTCGGCAAAGCCAATGCCGCAATTTTCGGACTTACCAACGTCCCACCACCGAGCAAATGCTGCCGCAGCTCATCATTAAGCTGACGGTTGATCTTTAGATCACGCGGCACGATCACCAGCACCTTCGGGCCTAGGTTCGTTGTTCTTTTCCCTGTTAGCAGGGAAGGACGAAGGAGATTCAAAAATAAGAAGGGCGTCATCGCTCGTCCGCGATCACCTTGCCATCGTTCGGCAGCGCGCCGGGCCTTACCAGTTCAACCTCGCCTCCGAGCTTCGTCACTGCGCGCAAGGTGCTTGCAATCTCCTCGCGCAACGCGTCGTTCGCGACCGCCGTCTCCGCTTTCAGCGTCATTGCATCGGCCTCGCCCTGGCGCGTGACGACGAGGCGTAATCTTCCGAGCGCGGGATGGCGGTGGCCGATCTCGGCGACCTGCTCGGGGCGGACGAACATGCCCTTGACCTTGGTGGTCTGGTCGGCGCGGCCCATCCAACCCTTGATGCGCATGTTGGTACGCCCGCAGGGGCTGGTCCCGGGCAGTGCCGCGGTGAGATCGCCGAGAGCGAGCCGGATCCAGGGATGGTGCGGGTCGAGCGAGGTCACGACGATCTCGCCGACGTCGCCGGGTGCCACGGGATCGCCGGTCCCGGGCTTGACGATCTCCATGATCAGATCCTCGTTCACGACCATGCCGTCGCGCGCAACGGTCTCGAAGGCGATGAGGCCGAGATCGGCGGTGCCGAAGGCCTGGTAGGCGTCGATGCCGCGCGCCTTGATCTCCGCCTGGAGCGAGGGCGGGAAGGCCGCGCCCGAGACCAGCGCTCGCTTGATCGAGGAGACGTCGCGTCCTGAGCTTGCGGCAGCATCGAGCAAGATCTTCAGGAAGTCCGGCGTGCCGCTGTAGCCGACGGGACGGTAGGCCTCGATCAGCTCGAATTGCTGCTCGGTATTCCCTGGACCGGCCGGGATTACGGCGCAACCGAGCGCGCGGGCCGACGCATCGAAGATGAAGCCGCCGGGGGTGAGATGATAGCTGAAGGTGTTGAGCACTATGTCGTCGGGCCGGAACCCGGCCGCGAACAGCGCCCGTGCGCCGCGCCACGGATCGGCCTGCCGCCCCTCTGGCTCGAAAATCGGCCCGGGGGAGGTGAAGAGGCGGGCGAAGGAGCCGGGCGCCGCCGCGACGAACCCTCCGAAGGGCGTGGAGGCCTTGTGCAGGGCCGGCAGTTCCGACTTGCGTAGCACCGGCAGGTCCGCCAAGGCCGCCCTGGAGGTCACGGCGGCCGGATTCACGCCTTTCAGCCGATCGGCATAGGCGGGCGCGGTCATCGCAGAGCGCAGCACGCCGGGCAGGCGGGCGAACAGATCGGCCTCGCGCGCGGCTTGCTCGCGCGTCTCGAGGGCGTCGTAATGGGCGGTCATGGCTGATCTTTCCGTGTTGGCATCCGTTGCGTGCCGCCGCCGGCATGGGTATCAGACGGCCATTGGTGAGGTTTGAAGAGGACGCGATGGCGGACGAGGGAATCAGTGCGGCGGACGAGGCGTCGGACGTCGTGCCGCGCCTGAAGCGCCGCATGATCGACGAGGCGCTGCCGTTGTGGTCGACGGTCGGCTGGGACCATGGCGCGGGTGGTTTCATCGATCGGCTGCATCGTGACGGCACGGCGGATGTGACCGCGCCGCGCCGGGTGTTCGTGCAGGCACGTCAGATCTGGTGCTACGCCAAGGCTGCGCAGATGGGCTGGTACCCTGAGGGGCGCGTCATTGCACTGAAGGGCCTCGAGCATCTGCTCGCCAAAGCAAAGGCCCCCGACGGCCGGCCCGGCTACGTGCACTGGCTGACGCCGGAGGGCGCGGTGCTGGACGGCCGGCGCGACGCCTACGACCACGCCTTCATCCTGTTTGCGCTCGCGGCCGTCTATGCGCTCGACCAGGACGCACAAATTCGCGCCGAGATCGATGCGCTGCTCGCCTTCCTCGATGGCCATCTGCGCTCGCCGCACGGCGGCGTCCACGAAGGCCTTCCGGTCTCGCTGCCGCGCCGGCA
The DNA here is from genome assembly GCF_055807455.1 of Bradyrhizobium sp. Kon58. Classification (NCBI taxonomy): domain Bacteria; kingdom Pseudomonadati; phylum Pseudomonadota; class Alphaproteobacteria; order Hyphomicrobiales; family Nitrobacteraceae; genus Bradyrhizobium; species Bradyrhizobium sp. Kon58. The sequence continues at coordinate 52,267 of NZ_JBVVOT010000021.1, read as the reverse complement.
GAACCCGCATATGCATCTGTTCGAGGCGATGATCGCGTGCTTCGACGCGACCCACGATTTGTCGTTCCAGAACCGTGCCGGCGAGTTCTTCGCGCTGTTCCTCGCCAATCTCTACGACAAGCGGACGCGCGCGCTCGGCGAATATTTCGAAGAGGACTGGTCGAAGATCGCGCCGGTCAGCGTCGAGCCCGGCCACCAGGCGGAATGGGTCTGGTTGCTGAAGGGGTTCGAACGCATCACGGGCTGCCCGACCGGACAGCGGCGCGCCGAGCTGCTGGAAACCGCGCTGCGCTATCGCGACGAGGCCACCGGCTGCCTGATCGACGAGGGCGACGACGCTGGCAAGATTCGCCGCACTACGCGCCGGCTGTGGCCACAGACCGAAATCGCGAAGGCCTGGATCGCGCAGGCCGAATCCGGCGAGGCGGGTGCGGCGGACGAGGCGCGCGTGGCGCTGGCGCGGCTCGAACACCATTATCTCAGCCATCCCGTGCGGGGCGGATGGTACGACCAGTTCGAGCGCGACGGCAAATCGCTGATCGACACCATTCCTGCGTCGTCGTTCTATCATGTTCTCTGCGCAGTCACGGAAGCGGAACAGGTATTGGAAGGTTAAAGCCAGCGCTTGCGCCGCTTGAAGCTTTTGAGGTTCTTGAAGCTCTTGCGCTGGTCGCCGGCGCCGCCGAGGTAGAATTCCTTGACGTCCTCGTTGTCGCGCAATTCGTCCGCGGTGCCGTCGAGCACGACCTTGCCCTGCTCCATGATGTAGCCGTGGCTTGCTACCGACAGCGCGGCGCGGGCGTTCTGCTCGACCAGGAGAATGGTGACGCCGAGGTCACGGTTGATCTTCTGGATGATCGAGAACACCTCTTTCACCAGCAGCGGCGACAAGCCCATCGAGGGCTCGTCCATCAGGATCATCTTCGGTCGCGCCATCAGCGCGCGGCCGATCGCGAGCATCTGCTGTTCGCCGCCGGAGAGATAACCGGCAAGTCCGGTGCGCTCTTTCAGGCGCGGGAAATAGTTGAAGACCATATCGAGATCGGCGCCGACCTCGCGGTCCCTGCGAGTGAAGGCGCCGAGCTTGAGGTTTTCCAGCGAGGTCATGTCGGCGACGATGCGCCGGCCCTCCATCACCTGGAAGATGCCGCGGCGGACGATCTTGTCGGGATCGATGCCGTTGATGCGCTCGCCCTCGAACAAGATTTCGCCGCGCGTGACTTCGCCGTCCTCGGTTTTGAGTAATCCTGAGATCGCCTTCAGCGTCGTCGACTTGCCGGCGCCGTTGGCGCCGAGCAGTGCCACGATCGCACCCTTGGGCACGTCGAGGCTGAGGCCGCGCAGCACTAGGATGACGTCGTCATAGACGACCTCGATGTTGCGCACGGCAAGAAGAGGCGGTGCGGGTACGATGCCGGGGGAGGGACGAGCTGCTGCTTCGTGAATTTCGGTCATGCCTCATACTCCGCTGTCGTCGCCCGGCTTGACCGGTCGACCCAGTATTCCAGAGACCCCTGAGACTCACGGAGAGGCCCCGGCGTACTGGATCCCCCGCTCCAGTGCGCGCTGCGCACAAGGCGAGGGATGACATTTGTGTGTGAGGTGAGCGTTAAGCTCACCAGCCCAGCAATTCCGGCTTGCGCGGGAGCTCGACGGTCTTGACCTTCTCGAGCTTGATCGCGCCCTTGGCCATGAGGTCGTTAAGGTCGCCGTCGGTCGCGCCCGCAATCTTGGTGCGGTAGAGATCGACCTTCAGCGTGCCGCGGTGGTCCTTATCGGTCCAGGTCGAGGGATTGCAGACACCTTCCATACCGGCCGGCACCCAGTCCTTCTTCTGGTAGAAGCCCTTGGCGACGTTCTCGCCGGTGGCGCCGCCGTTCTTGGCGGCCCAATCGATCGCTTCCTTCATGTAGAGCGCCGAGCACACCGCCGCGATGTAGTGCACCGGCCGATAGACCTTGCCGGTCGGGTCGGACATCTTCGAGATCTCCATCACCGTCTTCATGCCGGGCGCATCGCCGCCCCAGCTCACCGCCGTGCGCAGCGGGAAGATCACGCCGTCGGCAGCATCGCCTGCGGTCTTGGCGGCGTTCTCGTCCATGCCCCAGACATTGCCCATGAACTGGATGTCGACGCCGGCGGTCTTGCAGGCCTTCATCACCGAGATGTTGGACGCGGCGGTGTTGCCGAGATAGGCGTAGTTGGCGCCTGAGGATTTCAGGCTCAGGCACTGCGCGCTGTAGTCGCCCGGCGCGAGCGCGAACACCAGCGGCGGCAGCACCTCGAATCCGAGCTCCTGCGCCATAGCTTCGCCAGCGGCCTTCGGTGCGTTCGGATAGGGGTGGTTGGCGCCCATGTGGACGAATTTCGGCTTGCCGGACTTGCCCTTGGCCTTCCAGTCTTCGGCTGCCCACATCAGCATCGCCCGCAGCGAGTCCGAATAGCTCGGACCATAGAAGAAATTATAGGGCGCGGGCTTGGCCTTGCCGCTGACACCTTCGGGATCGGTGAGGGCGGCGGCGTAGGAGCCGGAGAGGTCAGGGATTTTATCTTGTGCGAGGAAGCCGGTCAGCGCCTCGGTGTCTGCCGTGCCCCAGCCCATGATCGCCGCGACCTTGGAGTCCGGCGCGGACCACTTCTTGTAGAGCGCGATCGCGCGCGGCACCTGGTAGCCATAGTCGTTGGTGTCGACGTTGAGCTGCTTGCCGCCGACGCCGCCGTTCTTGTTGACCCAGGCGAAGGTGTCGGCGACGGCTTGGCCGTAGGGCGTGCCGACGTCGGACGTGCCGCCGGAATAATCGGCGAGATGCCCGATCGCGATCTGCGCCTGCGCGCCTGACGAGAATGCGGCGATCGCCAGCGCAAGTGACGCGGTGCTCAAAAAGGATTTTGTCTTCATTGGTTGCCTCCTCCTGTTTATTTGTTGGTTAGAGTTGCCCGCGCTCAATGCGAGAACGGGTAGAGTTTCCAATACGCCTTGATCTGCCGCCAGCGATGGGCGAGCCCGTCCGGCTCGAACATCAGGAACGCGATGATGATCACCCCGATCGCGATCTCGCGCAGGAAGGTGATGTTGTTGTTGAGCGACAGCGCCTTGTCGATCGCACCGCCCTTCAGCGCCACGCTGAGGAACTCCATCGTCTCGGGCAGCAGCACCACGAACGCGGTACCCATCAGCGTGCCCATGATCGAACCGGTGCCGCCGATGATGATCATGGCGAGAAACAGGATCGAGCGCTCGATGCCGAAACCCTCTTGCGATACCACGAGCTGGTAGTGCGCATAGAGCGCGCCGGCGATGCCGGCGAAGAACGCGGCGAGGCCGAACGACAGCGTGCGATACTTGGTGAGGTTGATGCCCATGATCTCCGCGGAGAGATAATGGTCGCGGATTGCCACCAGCGCGCGGCCGTCGCGGGTGCGCATCAGATTGGTGACGAGGACGTAGCTTGCAACCACGTAGGCGAGCACGACATAGAAATACTGCCTGTCGCCGCGCAGCGTGTAGCCGAAGATCGAGAACGGATTGGCGCTGGCCGGCACCGAGCCGCCGGTGAACCATTCGGCGCGGGAGAAGAAGTCGAGCAGGATGTATTGTGCCGCGAGTGTCGCGATCACAAGATAAAGCCCCTTCAGCCGCGCCGCCGGGATGCCGAAGATCAGCCCGACCAGCGCAGTGACGACGCCCGCGAGGGGGATCGCGAAGAACACCGGGATCGATGTGCTGTTGGAGATGTAGGCCGACGTGAAGGCGCCGAGTAGGAAGAAAGCGGCATGGCCGATCGAGATCTGGCCGGTGAAGCCGACCAGGATGTTCAGCCCCAGCGCAGCGATCGAGAAGATGCCGATCTGGATCAGGATGCTGAGCCAATAGCCGCCAAGGAATTGCGGCACGAGACACAGCGCCAGCACGCCGGCGATCGCAAAATTGCGGCTGGTCGTGGTCGGGAAGATCGTGGTGTCGGCCGCGTAAGAGGTGCGGAAATCACCAGCAGGGATGAGGGCGGGGCCGGCCATGGATCAGATCCGTTCGATGTCGTGGGTGCCGAACAGGCCGTAGGGCTTGATCATCAGCACGATGATGAGGACGTAGAACGGCGCGATCTCGTAGAGATTGCCCCAGTGAAGGTATTCGCTGTCGACATATTGCGCGATGTTCTCGAGTAATCCGATGATGATGCCGCCGAGCACGGCACCGCCGACGGAATCGAGCCCGCCGAGGATCGCAGCCGGAAACACTTTGATCCCATAGGCGGCAAGGCCCGAGGATACGCCGTTCACGACCGCGACCACGACGCCTGCAACCGCCGACACCGTTGCGGAAATCGCCCAGGCCATCGCGAACACGCTTTTCACGGAAATGCCGAGCGATTGCGCGACCTGCTGGTTGAACGCGGTGGCGCGCATCGCAAGGCCGTACTTTGAGGCGCGGAAGAACCACGCCATGCCGATCATCATCGCGATCGAGACGACGAGGCTCATGACATAGACGGTCTGGATCTGGAGCCCAAGCAGGCTGACGGACTGGCTCTCGAACACGCGCGGGAATGGCTGCGGATTGACGCCAAACATCCATTTCAGCGTCGCCTGCAGCACGGTGGACAGGCCGATCGTCACCATGATGACCGAGATGATGGGTTCGCCGATCATCGGTCGCAGGATCAGGACCTGCACCGCGATGCCGAACACGAACATGAACACCAGCGTCAGCGGCATGCCGATCCAGAACGGCACCTGGTATTTCGCGAGCAGCGTCCAACAGACCCAGGCGCCGACCAGCAAGAGCTCGCCCTGCGCGAAATTGACGACCTGCGTGGCTTTGTAGATCAGCACGAACGACATCGCGACCACGCCGTAGAGCGTGCCGACCACGAGGCCGTTGACCAGGAGCTGAATGAGGAAGGCGGTGTTCATGAAGTGGTGCTCGCTGACAAATCCGGCGCGCTCTTCCCCTCTCCCCTTGTGGGAGAGGGTGGCTTCGCGAAGCGAAGACGGGTGAGGGGTTGTCTCCGCAATGAACGCGCGGAGAGAGGACCCCTCACCGAAGTGAGGGTGGAGCGGGGTGCGGAGATGCCCTCTCCCACAAGGGGAGAGGGCGCAGCAATACGCATTGCACCTGTGATTGCCACGAAGTTCACTCCGCGGCCTCCGCCAAATGCCCCGGTCCGCCGAGATCCACCACTCGCAGCGTTGTCCGCACCCTTTGCGTGGTGCCGTCCTGGAACCGGATCATGGTGTCGACAGGGATGTCGGCTTCGCCGCGGTAGATCGCGTCGATGATGCCTGCGTACTTCTCGTTGATGACGCTGCGGCGCACTTTCCGCGTGCGGGTGAGCTCGCCATCGTCGGCGTCGAGCTCCTTGTAGAGCAGGAGGAAACGGGAGATGCGCTGTGCCGGTGGCAGTGTGGCGTTGACGGTCTCGACCTCCTTGCGGAGCAGAGCGTAGATCTCGGGCCGCGAGGCGAGATCGCTGTAGGTCGTGAACGAGAGCCGGTTCTTCTCCGCCCATTTCGAGATGATGGAGTAGCGGATGCAGATCATCGCCGCGAGCGCGTCGCGCCCCGAGCCCAGCACCACGGCTTCGGCGATATAGGGTGAGAACTTCAACTTGTTCTCGATGAATTGCGGCGAGAAGCGCTCGCCGCGCGAGGTCTCGGCGAGGTCCTTGATGCGATCGATCACCACGAGCTGCTTGTCGTCGTTGAAATAGCCGGCGTCGCCGGACAGCATCCAGCCATCCCTGAGGTCAGCGACGCTCGCCTCCGGGTTCTTGTAGTAGCCGAGGAACATGTTGGGATGCCGCACCACGATTTCGCCGACGCCGTGAACATCGGCATTGTCGATGCGGATTTCGACGCTATCGGCCATCGGCACGCCGGTGGTGTCGGGATCGACTTTGCCCGCGGGATGCAGCGTGTAGGCCCCCAGCAGCTCGGTCTGGCCGTAGAGCGTGCGTAGCGGCACGCCCATGGCCTGAAAGAACTTGAAGGTCTCCGGCCCGAGTGCCGCGCCGCCCGTTGCAGCTGAACGCAGACGGGTGAAGCCGAGGCGGTCGCGCAATGCACGGAACAGGATCGCGTCGGCAAAGCCGGAACGCTCGCCCTGTTCGAGCGCGGCAAGCCCGCACTTCATGCCGATGTCGAACAGGCGCTGCTTGAACGGCGTTGCGTCCATCACCCTGGCGCGAACGTCAGCGGCAATCGATTCCCAAACGCGCGGCGCAAACAGGACAAAGGTCGGCGCGATCTCGCGCAGATCGTTCATCATGGTCTCGGGCTCTTCGACGAAGTTGATCTTCATCCGGCACAAGAGGCCTTTGCCGAGTACATAGACCTGTTCCATGATCCAGGGCAGCGGTAGCACCGACACGTATTCGTCGTCCGGCCCTTTCGGGTCGAAAGCCAGATACGTCGCGCAGTGTCCCAGCACGCGGCCGGCGGCGAGCATCGCGAGCTTTGGATGCGAGGTGGTGCCTGACGTCGTGCAGAGGATTGCGACGTCCTCGCCCTTGGTCGCGTCCACCAGCCGGTCGTAAAATTCCGGCTCGCGCGTAGCCCGCACCCGGCCGAGTTCGGCAAACGTCTCCGCCGACATCAAGCGCGGATCATCGTATTTCCGCATGCCGCGCGGATCGGAATAGATGATGTGCTTCAGCTTTGGGACGCGGTCGGCCAGCGTAAGCAGCTTGTCGACCTGCTCCTCGTCCTCGGCGAAAACGAGCTGCGCTTCGCCATAATTGAGGAGATAAGAGGCTTCCTCGTCGAGCACGTCGCGATAGAGCCCGAGGCTCAAGCCTCCGATCGCGTGGGTTGCTATTTCCGCCGCGACCCAGTCCGGCCGGTTGTCGCCGATGATGCCGATGACGTCTTCGCGCCCAAGGCCCAGTTCGATCAGGCCGAGCGCGAAATCGCGCACCCGCGTCTGGTAGGCGTTCCAGGTGAACGGGCGCCACAGCCCGAGATCCTTCTCGCGCAGCGCGATCTCGTTGCCGTACTCCTTCGCATTGAGCCGGAGCATCTTCGGATAGGTGTCGGCCTGCGCGACGCGGCCTGCGTAATCCATCATGCCGCGCTCTCCTGCGCCGGCGGAGCATCGTCAGGGTCGACCAGCACCTCGTCCTCTTCGCCGAGATAGGCGCGCCTGACGTGGGGATCAGCGAGCACGGCGGCCGGATCGCCCTCGGCGATCTTGCGGCCGAAATCCAGCACCATGACGCGGTGGGAGATGTCCATTACCACGCCCATGTCGTGCTCGATCATCACCACGGTCATGCCGAACTCCTCGTTGAGATCGACGATGTAGCGGGCCATGTCCTCCTTCTCCTCGAAGTTCATGCCGGCCATCGGCTCGTCGAGGAGAATGAGGCGCGGCTCCAGCGCCATGGCGCGGGCGAGCTCGACGCGCTTGCGCAAGCCGTAGGAGAGGGTGCCGGCCGGCGCCTTCCGCACCGACTGGAGGTCGAGGAAATCGATGATTTCTTCGACCTTGCGGCGGTGCTCGAGCTCTTCCTTGCGGGCGCCGGTGAGCCAGTACAGCGAGCCCGTGAGAAAATTGTTCTTCAGGAGGTGATGGCGGCCGACCATGACGTTGTCGAGCACGCTCATGTGGTGGAACAGCGCCAGGTTCTGGAAGGTGCGGCCGATGCCGAGCGAAGCGCGCGCGTTGGGCGTCAGGCCGGTGATGTCGCGGCCCTGGTAGAACAGCTGGCCTTCGGTCGGCTTGTAGCGGCCGGAAATACAGTTCACGATCGAGGTCTTGCCGGCACCGTTGGGGCCAATGATCGAGAACAGCTCGCCTTCCCTGATGGCGAAGCCGACATCGCTCAGCGCACGAACGCCGCCGAATCGCAAGGACACGCCGCGCACTTCAAGACTGGTAGCCACCAAACAGATCCCTCCCGGTGATGGCGCATTCAGTGGCGCTCTTCGTCCGTTCTGTCGGGCGATCCTAGTACGGCCGTGCCGGTGAGGCCATGCAGCAGATGGTCTCGACCGGAGCCGCGCCACTCTCGTTCCCGTTTGGGATCAAAAGCCGCATCGCCCGAGGTGGTCCTCAATAGGGGAAAGCGCTATTTTGAAATGTCTCCCGCCTGACAATTCTGCGACAAAGTTTTCGGATGGGAGCAACCTCCATCTTTGGTCGGATGGTGATCGAAACGGTTATGCTGCGTTGCAGCAGAGCAGGAGTGACGAGACGGTGCGGCTGGCTTCGGGATCATGATTTCAGAGGATCAATTGAAGCGCGTCGCTGCCTGGTCGCGCGAGCTCACGCAAGCGGAGATCGAGGTCGCTCGTGCCGGGATCACGGAGCGGTCCTACGGCACCGGCGAGACCGTCTTCATGCGCGGCGACACGTTCGACTATTGGGCCGGCATGGTCTTTGGGCTTGCCCGGATGGGCGGGGTCTCGCGCGACGGCAAGGAGACGAGTCTCGCCGGGCTGACGGCGGGGGCCTGGTTCGGCGAGGGCAGCGTGCTCAAGAACGAGCCGCGCCGCTATGACGTCGTCGCGCTGCGCAACAGCCGCGTCGCGCTGATGGAACGCAGCGCCTTCATGTGGCTGTTCGAGAACAGCGTCGGCTTCAACCGCTTCCTGGTGCGCCAGCTCAACGAACGGCTCGGCCAGTTCATCGGCATGCTCGAGGTCAACCGCACGCTGGATGCCACTGCGCGGCTTGCCCGTAGCATCGCCTCGCTGTTCAATCCGATCCTCTATCCGGAATCGACCGCGCATCTGGAGATCACCCAGGAGGAGATCGGCGCTCTTTCCGGCATGTCCCGCCAGAATGCCAACCGCGCGCTGAACCGGCTGGAGAAAGAGGGGCTGCTGCGGCTCGAATATGGCGGCGTCACCATCCTCGATATCGAGAGGCTGCGGGGTTACGGGGACGAGTGAGACCTCTGCTTCGCAATGAGAGCAATGTCTGTGAAAAAGCATTGGTGTCTTGCGGGCGGGCGCCTCGCATAGGTCATCCGCCCTGACGGACGTCAATGCGAGCCGACGTTGATTTTTTGTTGTCTCCGAGGAGTGTCACTTGACTGGGAAGCAACTTTTGATAGCATCCCGGAGTGGCCCTTGAACGTGAGCGAGAGGCCCAATTGGAATTGACAAAAATCATTTCAGTCGTTTCGGCGGGTGCTTGAATGCAGCCGCGGACACCAAGTTGCTACACGACCGCGCAATGATCTCGATGACCGCATAACCTTCTACCGTGCCGTGCGAGCGCGTTCTGGCCCGCTTCCTGGGGCCAGCGGCGGTCTCACGCGAACTCAGCCCACGGTTCAAGGTCGCGCAGTGATGTCGGTCTGTGATTGACGATCGTCGGCGGCATACATGCTTGTTCGGCCTCAGTGGCGTCACTTTCGACGGAGAGTGGTCATATGCTCGATCAATTATCGAAGCCCCAGTTAGATAACTCCAATAAATCCATTCGAACGTTGCACTGGCCGAGCTGTTTCGAGGTCATGAGATTGGCCTTGGCCGGAGTGCACACGAGAGGAGCCGCGTTCCGGAGGAAGCTCTTGCTCAAGGCCATGAATCCAATCGCCGCACCTCCGCTGGAGATCGGTCTCGATCCCCGTCCAATGGTCTATTTGGCCTCGCAACTGGAATCTCAGGAGACGGCCCATCGTATAATTTGCGCGATCCTTCTTGTCTTGACCGTGTTCGCATTCATTCTAGGCATGCCCGAGGCCACATTCGTGCTTCTCTTTCTCGTGGCAGCGGTTGCCGTCGGCAAACGCCATGTCGACCGTCAAGCGAAGCTGCGCGACTTCGCGAGGAACAAGTTCAACCTGGACAAGGCGACGCAACTGCTCAACGCGCCGCATGACAGCAAGCTGGATGTCGGCATTGGTCCGAGCGACCAGCGCGTGCTGGTCTTCAAGGATTTCGATCCGTTTAAATTCGCTGGGGTACCAGTTGGTAAATGGTCCTTCACGGTTGATGTCGAAAGGCCGGCACAAACTGCGTCAGGCCCAGCGCAAGTTCATCCGGTATCTTGCGGAGAAATTGAAGCCGCCATCAAACGGGAGCTTCCAGGGAGTGGCTTCGGCGACTTGCTCGTAAGGGAGATCATCGCGATTCGCGGTGAGGATGCCTTCATCCTTCCGATGGTCTCGCACGAGGCCAATATCAACCAACCGAACGTAAGCTTGGACGAGGTCGCGGTAGCCGACCTCGCAGAGAGGCACCCTAATCTTGTTCGATGCTACATCATGTTCCATGACATTCGCTGGGACGGCGGATTGATACTCACTCATGTCGTCAGAACCGTGCTCCAGGGCAAGATTTTTTACATCGAGACGAGCAGATTTGCGCTTACTCCGCCCACCAAGGAATTCAAAGGCACAGATACCACCAATTTCAACAAGAAGCCGGCAACAAGAATCCGCGAGTTTTTTGGATTGGCAATGGTCAGCCCGTTTGTGGTCATCGTCGAAACATACAACCTTCTGAGATTTGCCACGCTGAGCCGTTCGATCAAGCAGCTCAAAAAGGAATATCTGGAAAGCCTGGAAACAAACCCAATGTTCAACTACGGGGCCGCCGACAGCACGAGACGCGAGATGATGGACGAGAAATTTGACCATTATTCTCAGAAGGCGGATCTGGATTTCTCCGTGAAGGCGTTTGATCAGACCATTGTGGAGCTGATCTACAAGTACATGCAGGACCACGGCGTTGATGTTTCTGATCTCCGTAATAAGGTCATGACCATCTACAATTCGGGTATCATGGTCCAGGGTGGAGATGTGACGGCGCAGACGATGGCCGTTGGGCAAGGTGCCACGGCACAAACCAGTCAGACAAGTTCTCTTGGTGGCAGGTCGCATACATCATGAGCAGAAAATCAGACGCCTCGGGTAATCAAGGTATCATCGCGGATACGGTAAGCGCCCAAGTGATGGCCGTTGGCACGAATGCGACGGCAATTCAAAGCCTCTCTTCGGGAGAGCTTGCTCAATTTCGCGCGTCACTCCAAGAACTCAAAACCACTATCGAGGGGATCGGGCTTCCAGAGCAGGCGAAGGCATCGATTTCCGAGCACGTGAAGGGGTTGGAGGCGGAGGCCGCGAAAGCCAATCCGGATCGAGGTCGGGTGGAAGGTGCGCTCAGATCGCTGGCTTCCTCGGCCAAACTGCTGGGAGAGTTCGTATCAAATGCCGGAACAGTTCTCGCGCCTATCGCAAAGATTGCCGCAATATTTGGTTTTTCAATCCTTTAGCCGATCGAGAATGAAGGGTGATGTCTGTCGGGGCGATGCGGATGTAGCGTCATCCGACGGCTTATCTTGCTTCTTGGTAGGCGGCCGGTTGTTCTGCGCCATCAATCCGTTCGCCGCTGATGAAACAGGATGGGCTTCGCAAGGGATCAACCCATCCTGCGCGCGCTCTCGAAGTTTCGGGCACAGCTGCGGTGCCACGAGCGACGCACAGCCTAGCGTGCATTGGCCGGCGCGTGCACCGGCCAGAGGTCGGCGCGCCAGCGCACGGCGATCGCCATCATTGCGATGAACCCCGATACGGCATAGAGCGACCCCGTCGCGGAATAGCCGATGATGTCGATCAGGCTGCCGGCCGCGAGCAATCCGAGCGGCAGGCCGTAGATCACCATCATCCGCACGCCCATCACGCGGCCGCGAAGGTGGGCGCTGGCCGTGCGCATCAGGATGACGGCAGCTGATATCATCGACATGCTCTGGGCGATGCCGGCGAGCACGAGGCAGGCCATCGCCACCGGCATGGTCCTGATCTCGACGAACACCAGCAGCATGGCGTACCACGCCAGCGTCGCGCCGATCAGGAGCCGGGCAATGCGCAATCCTCTGACGAGGCTGAGCGTGATGGAGCCGATCAGCGAGCCGACGGCGAAGCTCGCCGAAAGATAACCGAGACCGGTCTGATCGGTGTGAAAGATGTCCCGCGCGATGTAGGGCAGCAATCCGCCGGTGAAAGGAAAGGCGGTCAGGTTGGCCAGGAAGGCGACGCATAGCGCCGCGCGCATCCCCGCGCCATTCCAGGCGTAGACGATCCCTTCCTTCAGATCGCCCAGCAATCTCGAAACGGCGCGGCTGTCTGCCGGAAGATGAGTTGTGGCAATGGTCCTTTTGGGCCGGGTCAGGCACAGCATGAGCAGCGCGGCCGCGAGATAGAGGCAAACGATCACCACGTAGACGAGGCCAATGCCGAGGACGGCAAACAGCCCCGCGCCTGTCAACGCGCCGGCGATGCGCGCGCTGTCCTGGGTCGTGCGCGCAACGCTGATGGCGCCCACCAGTTGCTCGCTCGGCATGATCTCGGCAAGCAGCGCGCCGCGAACGCCGAGGTCCGAGGGGCGAATCAGGCCCATGATTGCGACGATGATCATGACGCCTGGCGGGGTCAGGTGACCGGTCAGCGCCAGAGTCATGATGGTCGACGCGAGCACCATATAGGCAAGACGCATCGCGACCAGGAGATCGCGATGACCCATGCGGTCGCCGATCATGCCGAACACCGGCGCCACCAATGTCCCGACGAACTGGAGCGATGCAAGCACGGTGAGCAGCAGCACCGAGCCGGTCTCGACCATGATGTACCAGCCGAGCACCAGCGTCTCGATCTCGAACGCCCAGGAGGTGAGCAGATCGGAGGGCCACTGGAAACGATAATTGCGGATGCGAAATGGCGCGAGCGCGGAGGGGCGTGCGGGTGTGCTCAAGTCTCGACGACGGGTATCACGGCGATTCCCTTGCCTTGTTGTTTCTTCTTGCTGTCCGGCAACCTAGCGCTGACGGTGCTCGTGTCAATCGCAGCCGCCGCAGGCCGCCCCCGCGCTCGGCTCTTCCCTCGCCGCAGGCCTTGGCTTCCGCTCCGCCAGTGCCGTCGCCATGGCCGAGATCAGGGGCCGCATGAAATAGGCTTCGTCGGCCGGCGAGACGTCCGTGCGCAGACCAAGCGCGGTAAGCTCGCCCGAGACCGCTGGCCCTACCGACGCGATCAGCGTCCGCTCGAGGCCGGCGCGCAGCTTCGCCTCGCTGCCGTGGGCTCTCGCAGCTTCGATCAGCCGGCGGACCTGCCCGAGATTGGTCAGCGCGATGGAATCGATCCGCCCTTCGGCCATCTCGTCGATCGCGGCGACGATGTTGGCATCCGCCGCCTTTGAGTCGTAGGCATAAGGCAGCACGACATCGACATCGGCACCTTGTGCGGCAAGCGCACAGGTCAGCGCGCTGTGATCCTTGTCGGGATAGAGCTGGAGGCCGAGGCGGTGCCCCTTCAAATCGAGCTTGCCGAGCATCTCGATCACGCCCTCGGTGGTCGGCTTCTCCGTCGTCTGCTGCGCCTCGAGCCCGACTTCGCGCAATGCCTTGCCGGGCTTTGGGCCGCGGGTGAATTTTCGTGATCTGGCAAGCGCCGCCACGAGAGCCTGGTCGAGCCCTCGCGCGATGGCGAGCTTCATGATCCGCCGCAGCCCTTCGCCGGTCATCAGCACGAGATCGTCGAAGGGCTTGTCGATGGCGCGGCGGATCCAGGCGTCGACCGGGGCGGGGTCCGGTGCATCCTGGATGGTGAACATCGGGCATTGCACGACCTCGGCGCCTTGCTCGGCCAGCAGCTTCGAAAACTGCGCCTCCTCGCGCGTTTCCAGGATCAGGATGCGGGTGCCGTTCAAGCGGTCGGCCATGAGCCTACTCCGGTCAGTCAAAGCAATGGTGCGTTCATCCTGACTCCACGGTCGGGATTGGCGCAAGGTGGGGTCGGTGATAGAGCAGGCGCAAATCGCGGGGCGTTCCGCAGCCGTTGCCCAAACCTTCATCAAGGCCCATTGTTTCAAACACCATGCCAGATCATCAATATGTCCTGACCCTGTCCTGTCCGGATCGTCCCGGCATCGTCTCGGCGGTGTCGACCTTCCTGGCGAATTCCGGACAGAACATCCTCGACGCCCAACAGTTCGACGACACCGAGACCAACAAGTTCTTCATGCGGGTGGTGTTCACCGCCGCCGATCTCGCGGTGGAGCTGTCGGCGCTCCAGACCGGCTTTACGGCGATCGCCGAGCGTTTCGGCATGGAATGGCAGATGCGCGATCGGGCCGCGCATCGCAAGGTGATGCTGCTGGTGTCGAAGTCCGACCACTGCCTGGTCGACATCCTCTATCGCTGGCGCACCGGCGAGCTGCCGATGACTTTGGCCGCAATCGTCTCCAACCATCCGCGCGAGGTCTATGACGGGCTCGATTTCGGCGGGGTTCCGTTCCACTATCTGCCTGTTACGAGAGAGACCAAGCGCGAGCAGGAGGCGCAGATCCTCGATCTCGTCGCCAAGACCGGGACCGATCTCGTCGTGCTCGCCCGCTATATGCAGATATTGTCCGACGATCTCTCGGCAAATCTGTCGGGACGCTGCATCAACATCCACCACTCGTTCCTGCCGGGTTTCAAGGGCGCAAAACCCTATCACCAGGCTCATGAGCGTGGCGTCAAGCTGATCGGCGCCACCGCGCATTACGTCACGCGCGACCTCGACGAGGGCCCGATCATCGACCAGGACGTCGAGCGCATCAGCCATCGCGACACGCCTGAGGATCTCGTCCGCAAGGGCCGCGACATCGAGCGCCGCGTGCTGGCGCGCGCGATCCGCTACCATCTCAACGACCGCGTCATCCTCAACGGCCGCAAGACCGTGGTGTTCGTGGATTGATTTGTCCCCACCTCTCGCCGCAAGCGGCGAGGGGGCGCGACTTAACGCACCGCAGCGCCGGACGCTGAGCCCGTTGCGCCCTTTTGCGCCTGCTCTTCCTTTTCGCGATCCGCTGCAGGCATCAGCCGCTTGCGCTCGCGCTCCTTCATGAAGGCATCGTATTGCGGCGTGCCCGCCCGCGGCGGGGCGTCCGCCGGCAAGCCGCCGGCCCATTGCGGGACGTAGTCGCCCATGCCGGACGAGAGCTTTTCGTTGACGGTGCCGCAGCCGGACAGGCCCGCGGAGAGCGCGAGGAGGATCAGGAGGGAACAACAGGATCTGGGCATTGTACGGGGGCGCGAGGTCAGTCGTTTTGGACGCCAGGTCAGGCTGTCGTCGGGAGAGTAGCCTTCAACAGGTAAAATAGACTTATTCGAGGTAGGTAATTTGATACCGGATTGTGCCGACCCAGGCCTTGCCGATGTTCAAATTCTGCAAACAAAAGACGAAATTCTCCATCCCCTCGGCTGACAGCGTTTCTAGACTGCGGCAAGGGCCTCGCGACAAAAGTGGTTTGATCGGAGATAGGGTTTTTTCGTTGACAGGTCCATTTTGTTTGTACAATCGTACAAAAGATCGCGGCCGCAATCGTGATGCCCGGGTTACCCGGACGTGACCCGATATCGCTTCTGCCGTCGGCAATCGGAAGGCTCGGCTTGCGCCGAATGGTCGCCAAACGTCCGATTGACAATAAGGGCGCGAAAGACGCCATGTGGCGCGCGACATCACGCGTGCGTGAGCTCGACTTAAGACAAGGACCGGGCACTCGGTCCGGCGCACAAGAGATCAGGAATGAAGGGGAGGGACATCTGATGTTCGAACGCAAACAACTGTCTCGTACGACTGTTTGGGCCGCAGCAGCTACCGCCATCGCGGGCCTGGTGGCCATCGCTCCGGTCAAGGCCGAGGACAGCGTCAAGGTCGGCCTGATCCTGCCGATGACCGGCGGCCAGGCCTCGACCGGCAAGCAGATCGAGAACGCGATCAAGCTCTACATGCAGCAGAAGGGCGACACCGTCGCCGGCAAGAAAATCGAGATCATCCTCAAGGACGATGCTGCGATTCCGGACAAGACCAAGACTGCCGCGCAGGAGCTGATCGTCAACGACAAGGTCCATTTCATCGCCGGTTTCGGCGTGACGCCGGCCGCGCTCGCGGCGGCGCCGCTGGCCACGCAAGCCAAGATTCCGGAAGTCGTGATGGCAGCCGGCACCTCGATCATCACCGAGCGGTCGCCCTATATCGTGCGCACCAGCTTCACGCTGGCGCAGTCCTCCACCATCATCGCCGACTGGGCGGTGAAAAACGGCATCAAGAAGGTGGCGACCCTGACCTCGGACTATGCGCCGGGCAATGACGCGCTGAACTTCTTCAAGCAGAATTTCACCGCCGGTGGCGGCGAGGTGGTCGAAGAGGTGAAGACGCCGCTTGCCAATCCGGATTTCGCGCCGTTCCTCCAGCGTATGAAGGATGCCAAGCCTGACGCGATCTTCGTGTTCGTGCCGGCTGGCCAGGGCGGCAACTTCATGAAGCAGTATGCCGAACGCGGGCTCGACAAGGCGGGCATCAAGGTGATCGGACCGGGTGACGTGACCGACGACGACCTCCTCAACAACATGGGCGACGCCGTGCTGGGCACGGTCACCGCGCACCTCTATTCCGCGGCGCATCCCTCGCAGATGAACAAGGATTTCGTCGCGGCCTACAAGAAGGCGTACGGAAACCGGCCGGGCTTCATGGCGGTGAGCGGCTATGACGGCATTCACCTGATCTACGAAGCGCTGAAGAAGACCAATGGCGACACCGACGGCACCAAGCTGGTCGAAGCCATGAAGGGCCAGAAGTGGGAGAGCCCGCGCGGCCCTATCTCGATCGACCCCGAGACCCGCGACATCGTGCAGAACATCTACATCCGGAAGGTCGAGAAGGTCGACGGCGAGCTCTACAACGTCGAGTTCGCGACCTTCGAGGCCGTCAAGGATCTCGGCAAGACCAAGAAGTGACGCGCGAAAGCGCGTCATCCCCGCGCGCATTAGCGCGCATCGGGGATCTCGCCCACCACTCTCGTCATGCCCGGGCTTGACCCGGGCATCCACGCGAGAGCCGAACCAAGAACGTGGATGGCCGGGACAAGCCCGGCCATGACGCCCAACTCCAAGCTGAGACGATGACCTCTATCCTCACCAACCTGTTCGATGGCGTTGCCTACGGCATGCTGCTGTTCGTGCTGGCTTGCGGGCTCGCGGTCACGCTCGGCTTGATGAACTTCGTCAATCTCGCCCATGGCGCCTTCGCCATGGCCGGCGGCTATGTCTGCATGGTGCTGGTCAATCGGATGGGCTGGCCATTCTTCGCTGCATTGCCGCTTGCCTTCGTCTCCTCCGCTGCGATCGGCATCGTGCTCGAGCGCACGCTGTACCGACACCTCTATGCGCGCAGCCATCTCGACCAGGTGCTGTTCACGATCGGCCTCACGTTCATGTCGGTCGCGGCCGTCGACTACATCCAGGGCTCGTCGCGGGTCTTCATCAATTTGCCGGCGGCGCTCCAGGGCCAGTTCGACGTGTTCGGCGTCGGCGTCGGCCGCTACCGGCTGATGATCATCGTGATCTGCGGGCTGCTCACCATTGCTCTCCAGATGGTGCTCGCGAAGACGCGGTTCGGCAGCCGTCTGCGCGCCGCGGTCGATGATCCCCGCGCCGCGAGCGGCCTCGGCATCAACGTGCCGCAGGTGTTCGCCTTCACATTTGCTTTTGGTTGCGGCCTGGCCGGTCTCGGCGGCGCGCTGAGCGCCGAGATCCTCGGCCTCGACCCGTATTTTCCGCTGAAGTTCATGATCTACTTCCTGATCGTGGTCACCGTCGGCGGCTCGTCCTCGATCACCGGGCCGTTCCTGGCCTCGCTGCTGCTCGGCATCGGCGACGTCGCCGGAAAATATTACGTGCCCAAGATGGGACCTTTCGTGATCTACACCATGATGATCGTGATCCTGATCTGGCGCCCGAACGGCCTGTTCGGCCGCACGGCCGCGCGTTGAGTTCGCCGATGAGCGCCTCCTCCGACGTCGGCTATCACGCCCAGCGCCAGGCCCGCTGGCACTATGGCGAGGCTGCTTTCTGGCTGATCGTGCTGGCCTGCGGCTTCGTATTTCCCACGCGCTACCTGATCATGACCGACATCCTGCGGCTGGCGCTGTTTGCGATGTCGCTGGATCTCGTCCTCGGCTATGCCGGCATCGTCTCGCTCGGCCATGCCGCCTTCTTCGGCGCCGGTGCTTACGCGGCGGGGCTTCTCGCGCTGCATGGGATCATCAACGAGCCCGTGCTTGCGCTCGTCGTCGCAGGCCTTGTCGCGATGGTGCTCGGCTTCGCCACCAGCTTCCTGGTAATCCGCGGCGTCGACCTGACGCGGCTGATGGTGACACTCGGCATCGCGTTGTTGCTCGAGGCGCTGGCCGAACGCTTCTCCAACATCACCGGCGGCACCGACGGCCTGCAGGGTATCGAGATGCAGCCGATCTTCGGCGAGATCCCGTTCGACATGTTCGGCAAGACCGGCTTCTTCTATTCGCTCGCCGTTCTGTTCCTGTTGTTCCTGTTCGCCCGCCGCGTCGTGCACTCGCCGTTCGGTCTGTCATTGCGGGCGATCAAGAACAATCCGCTGCGCGCGGCCGCGATCGGCATTCCCGTCAACCGCCGCCTGATTGCGATCTACACGCTCGCGGCGTTCTATGCCGGCATCGCAGGCGCACTGTTCACCCAGACCACCGCGATCGCCTCGCTCGACGTGTTCGCCTTCGAGCGCTCGGCGGACCTGATGCTGGTGCTCGTGATCGGCGGCACCGGCTATCTCTATGGCGGGCTGATCGGCGCGGTGCTGTTCCGCATGCTGCAGGAGTTGTTCTCCACCATCACCCCGCAATACTGGCAGTTCTGGATCGGCCTCGTGCTGGTCGTGATCGTCCTGGTCGGCCGCCAGCGCCTGCATCGTTGGATGCTGTATGTGCCCAATCTGGTCATCAAGCAGATAGCCGGGCGCAAGGCCGTCGTCGGCGTGCCGGAGAGCGACGCATGACCATCGCGCTCGAAACCCAAAATCTCGAAAAGCAGTTCGGTGGTCTGCGCGTCACCCGCGACTTGTCGCTAAAAATCGAACAAGGCGCCCGCCACGCGCTGATCGGCCCGAATGGCGCCGGCAAGACCACGGTCATCAACCAGCTCACCGGCGTGCTCAAGCCGAACTCGGGCCGCATTCTGCTCGAAGGCCAGGACATCACCGATCTGCCCGTGCACAAGCGGGTGTTGCGCGGCTTGTCGCGTACCTTCCAGATCAACCAGCTCTATCCCGACCTGACCCCGCTCGAGACCATCGGTCTCGCTGTCTCCGAGCGCCTCGGCCATGGCGGTGACTGGTGGCGGCGGATGGGTACGCGCAGCGACGTCAACGGCGAGATCGCCGACCTCCTGACGCGCTTCCACCTGCTCGACGCCATGAACGAGCAGACCGTGACGCTGCCTTACGGCAAGCAGCGCCTGCTCGAGATCGCGGTCGCGATCGCCGCCAAGCCGCGCGTGCTGCTGCTGGACGAGCCCGCCGCCGGCGTGCCCGAGAGCGAGCGCCATGACATTCTCGCCGTCGTAGGCAGCCTGCCGCGCGACGTCACGGTGCTGCTGATCGAGCACGACATGGACCTCGTGTTCTCCTTCGCCGACCGCATCTCTGTCCTGGTCTCCGGTGCGCTGCTCACCGAAGGCCCGCCCGAGCAGGTCGCGCGCGACCCGCAGGTCAAGGCAGTCTATCTCGGCGAGGAGGCGGTCAATGTCTGACCTGCTCGCGATCGACTCGCTTCGCGCCGGCTACGGCGAGGCAGTGGTGCTGCCGAACATGTCCCTGCGTCTTGCCGAAGGCCAGGTGCTGGCGCTGTTGGGGCGCAACGGCACCGGCAAGACCACGCTGATCAACTCGATCGTCGGCGTCACCCGTCGCTTCTCCGGCACCGTCGGGCTGGCTGGCACCGACGTCACGACCTTGCGGCCGGACCAGCGGGCGCGCGCCGGGATCGGCTGGGTGCCGCAGGAGCGCAACATCTTCCGCTCGCTCACGGTGGAGGAGAACATGTCCGCAGTGGCCCAGCCCGGCCCCTGGACGGTCGAGAGGGTCTACGAGATGTTCCCGCGGCTGAAGGAGCGGCGGAGCAATTTTGGCAACCAGCTCTCCGGTGGTGAGCAGCAGATGCTGGCGATCGGCCGCGCGCTGACCATTAATCCGAAGGTGCTTCTCTTGGACGAGCCGACCGAGGGCCTTGCCCCCATCATCGTCGAGGAGCTTTTGAAGGCGATCGGGACCATCACGCGGGCGGGCGGCATCTGCTCGATTATCGTCGAGCAGAATGCCCAAAAGATTCTGGGGCTGGCCGACCGTGTTGTGATATTGGAGCGCGGAACGATCGTCCACGACGCCCCGAGCGCCGCGCTGAAGGCCGACCCGTCGGTCCTCGAGCGCCACCTCGGCGTCGCAGGGGCGGCGGCCCACTAAAAATAACTGGGAGTAAGAAATGCAGCGAACCAAAGCCCCCTTTCGCGCCGACGAGGTCGGCAGCCTCCTGCGCCCCGCCAAGATCAAGGAAGCCCGCGCCAGGCTGGAGAAGGGCGAGATCTCGGCCGACGATCTGCGCAAGATCGAGGACATGGAGATCGAGAAGGTCGTGCATAAGCAGGCCTCGCTCGGCCTGAAGCTCGCAACCGACGGCGAATTCCGCCGCTCCTGGTGGCATTTCGACTTCCTGGCCAAGCTCACCGGTTGCGAAATGTTCCACCCCGACACCGGCATCCAGTTCGCGGGCGTCGAGACCCGGCACGACGCGGTGCGCGTAATCGGCAAGCTCGATTTCCCCGATGACCATCCGATGCTGGATCACTTCCGCTTCCTGAAGAAGGTCGCCGACCAGGCCCACGTCACCGCGAAGATGACGATCCCGTCGCCGGCGGTGTTGCACTTCCGTGGCGGCCGCAAGGCGATCTCCAAGGACGTCTATCCCGATCTCGACGCCTTCTACCAAGACCTCGGCAAGACCTACCGCAAGGCCGTGAAGGCGTTCTACGACGCCGGCTGCCGCTATCTCCAGTTCGACGATACGGTGTGGGCCTATCTCTGCTCGCCGGACGAATTGCAGAAGGCGCGCGAGCGCGGCGACAATCCGGAAGGCCTTCAGCAGATCTATGCGCGCGTCATCAACTACGCGCTGGCCGAGAAGCCCGCCGACATGGTGGTGACGACGCATGTCTGCCGCGGCAATTTCCGTTCGACCTGGATTTCCTCAGGCGGCTACGAGCCGGTTGCCGAGACCATGCTCGCCGGCACCAATTACGACGGCTATTTCCTCGAATACGACAGCGACCGCGCCGGTGGCTTCGAGCCGCTGCGCTTCCTGCCCAAGGGCAACAAGGTCGTCGTGGTCGGCGTCATCACCTCGAAGTTCGGTGAACTCGAGAACAAGGACGCGATCAAGCGCCGTCTCGAGGAAGCCGCCAAGTTCGCCCCGCTGGAGCAACTCGCACTCTCCCCGCAATGCGGTTTTGCGTCGACGGAGGAGGGCAACGTCCTCTCCGAAGAGGAGCAGTGGGCCAAGCTCAGCCTCGCCGTGGAGATCGCGAAGGAAGTGTGGGGTCAATAAGGCTCCACTCGCTCATTGTCATTCCCCGCGCAGGCGGGGAATCCAGTACGCCGCAGCGTTTCCGCATCTCTCGCTATCTCGGACTACTGGATCGCCCGGTCAAGCCGGGCGATGACACCGAACGAGTGGCGGGTGGCATCGCGCTCCTGTAAGCGGGATACAAACGCCCCTCACTTCTCCGCCAGATAAACCTCTCCCAGCAGCGACGAGTTCGACCACGGCACCTGCTTGTTCTTCGTCGTCGACACCACCTCCGCCCGCACCCGTGTCAGCATCTGCTGCACTTCCAGGCCGGGCGTGCCGAGATGGCGGGAGAGCGCAGCGGAAAACGGCGAGTTGGCGCCTTCGCCGTCGAGCGCAACCTGGCCCGGCGCAGTGGCGAAAGCGATCAGCGTGCCGGCGCCGAGCGTCGCACCGGCGCCCAGGCTCGTTGGCGCTGCGAGACCCGAGGCAGCTTCGATGGCGCGGCTGGTGCCGGCCGATGCGACCTGCTGTGCCATGGGATTGTTGCGGCAGGCATCGAAGATCAAAATGTTGGTGCGGACCTGGTCGTCGAGGCCGGCCATGATCGTGTCCATGTCGATCATCGCGTCCGTCATCCTCGCGCCCGGCTTGAACTCGACGTCGACGGGAATGAGATAGTTGCGACCGTCGACCTGCACGCCGTGGCCCGCATAGTAGACCACTACGACCTGCGCACGCGCCGCTTCCCGCAAGACGTCACGCGTCATCTTCTGCATCGCCGCGCGGTCGAGATCGACGCCTTCTGATACCGTGAAGCCGATTTCGCGCAAGGCCCTGGCAACGGCGCGCGCGTCATTGGGCGGATTGGGCAGCGCCTTGACATGCGCATAGGCGCCGTTGCCGATGATCAGCGCCATGCGCGTGCCGCGCGCGGCCGGAGCAGGCGAGGGGGGTGGCGCGGCACCCGTCTGCTGGGGAGCCGGTGCCTGTGCCGGCTCGGTCGTCGGTGACGGCGCATCGCGCGGGATCGGTGCGCTTGCGTCGGTGATCAGCGACAGCCGCACCTTTGCGGTGGCTTGATTGGCCTTGCTGCCGGCATCGGATGCCGCGATCGCCAGCGTGGCCTTGTAGTCGTCGCTCGCGTGCGCGTAATCGCCTTTCGCCTCATAGGCCAGCGCGCGATGGGTGTAGCCCGAGATCAGCACGCTGTTCGGCGGCGTCATGATGTTGACGGGCGGCTTCTCCTTCGCGAGCCGAATCGCTTCGCTGCCGTCGGCAATCGCGCGATCGTAATCGCCTCTGACACGCCAGATCGCGGTCCGGTTGATCAGCGGCTGCGGCAGTGTCGGGTCGAGCCGGATCGCTTGGTTGATGTCGGCCAGCGCGCCGTCGAGATCGCCGAGTGCCTCCTTGGAGATGCCGCGGTTCTGGAACGAGAATGCCGATCTGGGATCGGCCTTGATCGACATATCGTAATCGGCAATGGCCTTTGCGTAGTCGCCCTTGCCGCGCCAGGCATTGCCGCGATTATGGAAGATGGTACCGCTCGGCGGGCCCAGCTTCAGCGCATCGTCGAAATCGGCGATCGCGATCTCGTACTCGCCTCTGTCGTAGTAGGCAGATCCCCTGAGATTAAAGACTGCCTGGTTCGGCTGGAGTCTGATCGCTTCCGTGGCGTCGGTGATGACCTTGGCGTAATCGCCCTTTTTGTTCCAACCCACCGCGCGCCAGAAGTAGACCGTTGCGAGCTGCTCGCCTTTGAACACCTTCAGCGTGATGATCTTGCTGCATGCGTCGATCATCTGGTCCACCGGCGTGGTGTCGGTGGTGCAGAGCGGCCCAAGCTGGTTGCGCGCCTGCGCAAAAGCGGGCGCCGACCACAGGGTTGCGGCGAGCAGGCAGAGCGCGACGAGCAGGCGACGCATTGGTGGTGGTCCCGTTGAGGAGAGGCGTCTGTTTGTTGCCCGGCAGGGCATGGTGGTTCACGGCCTCGCTGTTGTGCACACGGCAACGGGGCGGCTCTATCCCCTATTCCCTCAGTGGGCAGATTTTGCTACGAGGCGTTACCCAATCCTTCTGCCCACCGCGTCCCACTTCATGAAGAATGACGAAATCCTGAGCCAAATCACCGAGTTCTGCCGCAAGGCGGACATGGCGGAGTCGACGTTTGGCCGGCGCGCGGTGAACGATGGGAAGCTCGTGCACCGCCTGCGCGAGGGCAAGCGCATCACGATCGACACGCTGGACCGGATCCAGGCCTACATGGCCGCATCGATGGCCGGCGGCGTGCCTCCCCCGCGGGGACTTCAGGTGCCCCCGGAAAAGCGCGATCCGCGCGGCAATTTCCGCTTTTTCGAGAACCGCCAGAAATACCTGCTGTTTGTCCACACTTGCAGTGAGAAGCGGGTGGTCGCCGAGCGGGTGGCGCTGGAGCTTGCCAGCATTCATCCCCGGCCGCCGGCGCTGCGCGTGTTCGATGCCGGCGTTGGCGACGGCACGGTGCTGGCGCGCGTGCTGCGCGCGATGCATCAGCGCTTTCCGCACATGCCGTTCTATGTCGCCGGCAAGGAGCTCAGTCTCGAGGACCTCCGCCTGACGCTGGACAAGGTGCCGGATCGCATTTTCGAGCATCCGGCCTCGGTGTTCGTTTTTACCAACATGCTTTACGCGGAGGCGCCCTGGCTCACGCCGGCATCGCCTGCGGCGGCCGCCGCGACAGTCTGGCACGAGGTTCCCCTGCGGGGGGCTTCCTCGGGCGAGTTCGAGACGCAAATCGCGGAGTTGAAGCCGTTTTTGGAGCAGAACTGGCGCGCGGCGGTCAGCCCGCGCACGGGGATGCCGCTCTATGAGCGGCCTGTCGTGCTGGTGCTCTATCGTGAAGATCAGCGGTTTTTGCTCGATTCGACCATTCCACGGCCGGGCCAGGCCGAGGCCAATTTTGACCTGGTTATTGCATCCCAGCCATACCGGGCGTTGTCCTCGGTCAATTTCCGGGCAAAACGGATCATTGCGCCCCTCGCGCGGGCCTTGCGGGCAGGCGGCCGCCTGATCGGAATTCACTCCCACGGGCAGGATCCGGGCATGGAGATGATCCAGGCGATCTGGCCCGGAGAAAACCCTTTCTCTGTGAGCCGTCATGAGCTATTGCGCGCGGTGAAGTACGAGCTCGGCTCGGTGGGCCGCGACTTAAATTTTAATGCTTATGCGGATAACCGCTCGATCTTCAGGTATGATATGGAAGCTCTGCCCAACGAGGTGACAGGCTCTATCGGCACCTCGACGGCCTTTGCAGCGTGGAATGCGGCGGTGTACGTCGCTCAGATTGAGGACGACCGGTTGACGGAAATGACTCAAAACGGCCGCACTCTGGATGCCGCCAGGGACGTGCTGCGAAAGTACAATGGGCTCTGGTTTCTCGACGAATCCTACGTCATCTCGCGCCGGCGTGATTGACATCATTCAAAGCTAAATATCGCAACGCCCGCCAGCTAGCGGCGGAACAAGGGGTTACTGATGCGCGCGTCCTATCTCTTCACCAGCGAGTCCGTGTCCGAAGGCCATCCGGACAAGGTGTGCGACCGGATCTCCGACGAGATCGTCGATCTGTTCTACCGCGAAGGACCGAAAGCCGGCATCGATCCCTGGCAAATTCGCGCCGCCTGCGAAACGCTCGCGACCACCAACAAGGTCGTGATCGCCGGTGAGACCCGCGGTCCCGCATCCGTCACCAATGAGCAGATCGAAGGTGTCGTGCGCGCCGCGATCAAGGACATCGGCTACGAGCAGGAAGGTTTCCACTGGCAGAAGGCCGACATCGAGATCCTGCTGCATCCGCAGTCCGCCGACATCGCGCAGGGCGTGGATGCGCTGCAGCCGGGCGAAGTCAAGGAAGAGGGTGCGGGCGACCAGGGCATCATGTTCGGCTACGCCACCAACGAGACGCCGGATCTGATGCCGGCGCCGATCTTCTACGCCCATAAGATCCTGCGCCTCATCTCGGAAGCGCGCCACTCCGGCCGCGAGAAGGTGTTGGGCCCGGACTCCAAGAGCCAGGTCACCGTGCAGTATGAGAATGGCAAGCCGGTTGGCGTGCGCGAGATCGTGGTGTCGCATCAGCATCTGGTCGAGGACATCTCGTCCAAGCAGATTCGCGACATCGTCGAGCCCTATGTGCGCGAGGCGCTGCCGAAGGATTGGATCACGGCGAAGACCATCTGGCACATCAACCCGACCGGCAAGTTCTACATCGGCGGTCCCGACGGCGATTCCGGCCTGACCGGCCGCAAGATCATTGTCGACACCTATGGTGGCGCGGCTCCGCACGGTGGCGGCGCGTTCTCCGGCAAGGATCCGACCAAGGTCGACCGCTCGGCCGCCTATGCGGCACGCTATGTCGCCAAGAACATCGTCGCGGCCGGTCTTGCGGATCGCTGCACATTACAGCTCGCCTACGCCATCGGTGTGGCGCGTCCGCTGTCGATCTACATCGATACCCACGGCACGGGTAAGGTGTCGGAGGAACAGCTCGAGAAGGCCGCCGCCAAGGCGATGGATCTCACCCCGCGTGGCATCCGCAGCCATCTCGATCTCAACCGCCCGATCTACGCGCGCACCTCCGCCTACGGTCATTTCGGCCGTACCCCCGACAACGAGGGCGGCTTCTCCTGGGAGAAGACCGATCTCGTCGAAGCGCTCAAGCGCGCCGTCTAAACGCTCTTACCTCGCCCCGCTTGCGGGGAGAGGTCGCCGCGAAGCGGCGGGTGAGGGGGACTCTCCACTGGCTCAGTGCGCGGATGGAGCCCCTCACCCCAGCCCTCTCCCCGTAAAAACGGCAAGAGGGAGAAGACTGTGCCGCAAGGCGCTTCGTTTGCTTCGTTACTGACACGCCAGACCCACCACTAGGAAACAGACATGAACGCGAAGCCCGGCTTCACCGATTACATCGTTAAGGACATTTCGCTCGCCGATTTCGGCCGCAAGGAGCTCTCCCTCGCCGAGACCGAGATGCCCGGCCTGATGGCCACCCGCGAAGAGTATGGCCCGAAGCAGCCGCTGAAGGGCGCGCGCATCGCCGGCTCGCTGCACATGACAATCCAGACCGGCGTGCTGATCGAGACGCTGGCCGCGCTCGGCGCCGACATCCGCTGGGTCTCCTGCAACATCTATTCGACGCAGGACCACGCCGCGGCGGCGATCGCAGCCGCCGGCATTCCGGTGTTCGCCGTCAAGGGTGAGAGCCTTACCGAGTACTGGGACTACACCGCCAAGCTGTTCGACTGGCACGGCGGCGGTCACCCGAACATGATCCTCGACGACGGCGGCGACGCCACCATGTACGTCCATCTCGGTCTGCGCGCCGAGAACGGCGACACCAAATTCCTGGACAAGCCGGGCTCGGAAGAAGAGGAAGTCTTCTTCGCGCTTCTGAAGAAGCAGCTCAAGGAGAAGCCGAAGGGCTACTTCGCCGAGATCGCCAAGAGCATCAAGGGCGTTTCCGAAGAGACCACCACGGGCGTGCATCGTCTCTATGACATGCAGAAGGCCGGCACGCTGCTATGGCCGGCCATCAACGTCAACGACAGCGTCACCAAGTCGAAGTTCGACAACCTCTATGGCTGCCGTGAATCGCTGGTCGACGGCATCCGCCGCGGCACCGACGTGATGATGTCGGGCAAGGTCGCGATGGTCGCGGGCTTCGGCGACGTCGGCAAGGGTTCGGCCGCCTCGCTGCGCCAGGCCGGCTGCCGCGTCTTGGTCTCCGAAGTCGATCCGATCTGCGCGCTGCAGGCGGCGATGGAAGGCTATGAAGTCGTGACCATGGAAGACGCCGCGCCCCGCGCAGACATCTTCGTCACCGCGACCGGCAACAAGGACATCATCACGATCGAGCACATGCGCGCGATGAAGGATCGCGCCATCGTCTGCAACATCGGTCACTTCGACAACGAGATCCAGATCGCGGGTCTGCGTAACCTGAAGTGGACCAATATCAAGCCGCAGGTCGACGAGATCGAATTCCCCGACAAGCATCGCATCATCATGCTGTCGGAGGGCCGCCTCGTGAACCTCGGCAATGCGATGGGCCATCCGTCCTTCGTGATGTCGGCCTCCTTCACCAACCAGACGCTGGCGCAGATCGAGCTCTTCGCCAACAACAAGGACGGTAAGTACAAGAAGGAAGTGTACGTGCTGCCGAAGTCGCTCGACGAAAAGGTCGCGCGCCTGCACCTCGCCAAGATCGGCGTCAAGCTCACCGAGCTGCGCAAGGACCAGGCCGACTACATCGGTGTCAAGCAGGAAGGTCCGTACAAGTCGGACCATTACCGCTACTGATCCGCAGATCGTATCTATTATCGACGCAAAGCCCCGGAGCGATCCGGGGCTTTGTTGTATCGAGCGCGACGCACGTGTCTCTTCGCGGTTGTGTCAGGGCCGATTGCCAGTTGACGAACGATGATCCCGGTCAGACAATCCTAGACGGCGGAGGAAGCAATGGCTCAAGACCATTTCGACGTGCTGATCGTCGGTGCCGGCCTGTCCGGCATCGGCGCGGGCTATCATCTTCAGATCAAATGTCCGGGCAAGAGCTACGTCATCCTCGAGGGGCGCGACTGCATTGGCGGCACCTGGGATCTGTTTCGCTATCCCGGCGTCCGCTCCGACAGCGACATGTTCACGCTCGGTTATTCCTTCAAGCCCTGGACCGATCCGAAGGCGATCGCCGACGGCGCGCAAATCCTCAACTACGTTCGCGAAACCGCGGCCGAGAACGGCATCGAGAAGCACATCCGCTTCCACCATCGCGTCAAGCGCGCCGGGTGGTCGACGAATGAGGCGCGCTGGACTGTCGAGGCCGAGCGCATCACCGGCGAGGGCGCTATCGAAACCGTGCGCTTCACCTGCAATTTCCTGTTCATGTGCTCGGGCTATTACAAATACGAGGCAGGGTACACGCCGGAGTTTCCAGGCGTGGCGGATTTCGCCGGCCGCATCGTGCATCCGCAGAAATGGTCCGACGACATCGACTGCGCGGGCAAGCGCGTCGTCGTGATCGGCTCGGGCGCGACCGCGGTGACGCTGGTGCCGGAGCTCGCCAAGACGGCCGCGCAGGTCACCATGCTGCAGCGCTCGCCGACCTATGTGGTATCGCGCCCGGCGCAGGATCCCGTCGCCAACAAATTGCGGCGCAATCTGCCGACGCGGCTTGCCTATCACCTGATCCGCTGGCGCAACGTGATGTGGGGGATGTTCTTCTTCCAGCTCAGTCGGCGCCGCCCTGCGAAAGTCAAGGAGCTGGTTCTCAAGGGCGTGCAGATGGCGCTCGGTCCCGACTACGACGTCGCGACCCATTTCACGCCGCGCTACAATCCGTGGGACCAGCGGCTCTGCCTCGTGCCGGATGGCGATCTGTTCAAGGCGATCCGTGAGCAGCGCGCCTCCGTGGTCACCAAAGAGATCGACACGTTTACGCACGACGGCATCCGCCTGAAGGACGGCAGCGAGCTTGCGGCGGACATCGTCGTGACCGCGACGGGACTGGTGCTCCAGGTTGTCGGCGGGTTGGAGGTGAGCGTCGACGGCCGCACCGTCGATTTCGCCAATACGCTGACCTACAAAGGCATGATGTATGCCGACGTGCCCAACATGGCCTCCGCCTTCGGCTACACCAACGCATCATGGACGCTGAAATGCGACCTCACCTGCGAGTATGTCTGTCGGCTCATCAACTACATGGACCGGCACAATTTTCGGCAGTGCATGCCGCATAATGACGATCCCACGATCACGGCGCAGCCGTCGCTCGATTTCACCTCGGGCTATGTGCAGCGCTCGGTCGCAAAGATGCCGAAGCAAGGCTCGAAGCAGCCGTGGCGGCTCTACCAAAACTACGCGCTCGACATCGTCTCCTTGCGGTTCGGCCGGATCGACGACGGCGTGATGCAATATTCCTGATCGCGACGACCTCGGCGTTCTAAGCCTTGCGCGTGGTAAGCGGCAGGGCAAGATCAATCGCGAGTGCGAGCACCACGGCGCCACCGCCCAGCGCGAACAGGACGAGATAATCGCCGCCGGTCTGCGCGTAGATCCAGGAGAAGCCGTAGGCCGCGGCCGCCTGGAACAGCGCAAAGCTGGTCGTGGCATGGCTCCACGTCCTGCGCTGCTGCTCGGCAGAATGGGGGACCAGCTCATGGATACGTCCGAGCACGAGCGGTACGATGCCGGGTGTGAAGCCGCCGACCACCACGCTCGACACGATCAGCAAGAGAGGCGCGGTACTGACGGTCGGGAGCAACACGGCGGCCGCTTCGATCAGGAAGGCGGCGCGTAGCGCGGGTCCAAACCCAGCGCGATTGCCGAGATGACCGGTGACAAGGGGGCCGACGATTGCGCCAAGGCCGTAGAGCACCCAGTAGTGCGATCCCGCGGCAATACCTTGGCCGAGGCCGCGCGCGACGAAATCGACGATGAAGACCATGTGCGGCACCAGCGCCACCGCGTTGAGGCCGTATTGGACGAGCAAGCCGCGAACAGCGGGCGAAGCGTGCTTCGCCCGCTGCGATGACACGGTATCGGTCTTGGCCTCGGCAGGCCAGTTCCACCAGCTCACCAGCGTGAGCGTGCCCGAGACCACGCCAAGACCATACCAACTCTGTTGCAAGCCTTGTTGCAGCAATAGCGGCACCAGCGTGCCCGATGCGGCGACACCGAGCCCGACACCGGCAAAGATCACGCCGCCGACCACGCCGCGCTTCGCGGCCGAGGTATGGGGCAGAATGACGGAGGCCGCCAGCACCATGATGATTCCGCCGGTGAGCCCCGACAGGAAGCGCCAGGCGAAAAACCAGGTGAACGACACCGGGGTTGAGCTGGCAAAAAAAGAGAGGGTCGCGAGCAACATCATCGCCCGCAAAGCGCGAACGGCGCTGATGCGCGCGGCCACGGTCCGCGCCGCGAGCGCGCCGGCGAGATAGCCGGCCAGGTTCGCTGCACCGAGATAGACGACGTCGGACGGGTCGAACCATTTTGCGGCGATCAGGGCCGTGATCAGCGGCGTGTAGGAAAAGCGCGCGAGGCCAAGTCCGACCAGCGATGCTGACAATCCGGCTACCGCATATCGCCAGGTTTGCTGTGAAGGAATCTCTGATGTCGAACCCGACCGCTGATGCGGTCGGGGATGAACTTGCTGCTTGGCATCTGCGTCTGTCATGTCGTCCTCGTGCGCGCGAAGGCGCTAGCGTTCAGTGGCCCGCGCTCTGGCCGCCGTCGACATGCAGGATTTCGCCGGTGACGAAGGAGGCGCCCTCGAGATAGAGCACTGCGTCGACGACGTCGGACATCTCGCCCATATGGCCGACAGGATGCAGCGCATCGAGCTGGGCGTGCGTCGCGACGGGATGCATCGGAGACTTGATGATGCCGGGCGACACCGCGTTCACGCGGATACCGCGCTTGGCATATTCGATCGCGAGCGACTTGGTCGCGGCGCTCAACCCGCCCTTGCTCAGCGAGGCCAGCACCGAGGGCACGTTCGAATTGGCCTGGTCGACCAGCGTGGTAGTGATCTGGACAATGTGGCCGGACCCCTGCTTCTCCATCTCGGCGATGGCGAGCTGCGTGACGTGGAAGAAGCCCGCGACGTTGGTACCCATCACCGCCGCATAGTCCTCCGCCGTGTACTGCGTGAACGCCTTTGCGACAAAAATGCCGGCGTTGTTGACCAGCGTGTCGACGCGGCCGAAGCGGGCGACGGCTTGCGAGACCACGCGCTCGGCGGTGTTCCGGTCGGCGATGTCGCCGGCAATGGCGATGACATCGTCATCGCCCGACGGCTTGATGGAGCGCGCTGTCGCGACTACGCGATAGTTTCGATCGCGAAAACCCTGGACCAGGGCGGCACCGATACCCTGCGAAGCACCGGTGATGATGGCAACCTTCTGTTCGATACCCATGATGGGCTCCTGTTGTAGGCTTTCAGAACCTGTGCCAGCGACGGCTGGCGTGGCGGATGAGGTACGCCGCAGCGGGCCGGCTGCGAATATGCGCTGTCCGGCAGACACTCTTTCGCGGCGCGAACGAATGCCGGACCGGCGCTCGGCAGTGGTTGTCGCAGCGGGAGCGAACGCCTAGCTTGCATTCGGAGCTCGATGGGCTGGCGGGAAACGCATGGATCGTCTGGATGCGATGAAGGTGTTTGTCCTTGCGGTGGACGAGGGCAGCCTTGCGGCTGCGGGCCGCAAGCTTGGCCGTTCGCCGGCGGCGGTCAGCCGCGCCATTGCTTTCCTGGAGCAGCGGGTCGGTGCCGAGCTGCTGCACCGGACCACACGTTCCATCAAGCTGAGCGAGGAGGGCGAGCGCTATGTCGCGGTCTGCAGGCGCGTGCTCACCGAGTTGGAGGAGGCCGACGACATCGCGGCCGGACCGCGCACGGCGCCCCGCGGCTTGCTCACGATCACTGCCCCGGTGGTGTCGGGTGAGATGGTGCTGCGGCCGATCCTCGATGCGTTTCTCGATGCCTATCCGACCGTGTCGGCAAAACTCCTGCTGTTCGATCGCGCGGTCAATCTGATTGAGGAGGGGGTCGACGTCGCGCTCCGCATCGGCCATCTCGCAGATTCAGCGATGGTCGCGATGCGGGTCGGCGAGATCAGCCGCGTCGTGGTGGCATCACCGCGCTATCTGAAGCAGCACCCGCGCATCACCGAGCCCGGCGATCTCGCCAAGCACCAGATCGTCGCGATGGCCCATCTTCCCAATTCGTGGACCTTTGCACCGCAGGCCGGGTCGTCGGCAGCCCGCACGGTACAGTTCACGCCGCGCCTTGTCGTCAACAGCACCTATGCGGCGGTGGCCTCGGCCGTCGCCGGCCGCGGTGTGGCGCGAATGTATTCGTACCAGGTGGGTGAGCAGGTCGCGCGCGGCGAGCTCGAGATCGTGCTGACCGGCGACGAGGATCCCGAGATGCCCGCGCATTTGATCTGTCCGCAGGGCCGGCTCTCGGTGCCGAAGGTCCGGACCTTCACGGACTTTGCGGTGCCGCGGCTGAAGAAGCAGTTTGCTCAGCTCAAGAAGGGCATCAGTGCGCGGTGAGCCGCTGCGCGCACGGGCAATGCGTTGTTTTGCGTATACGGCGGGTCGGGTGAATCGGCCATGCTGCCCGAACGGTTAACGCCGGATTAACCGCGGAGTCCTAGCCTGTCTCGGCCGGGGTTACTTGCAAGGCCGAGGTGAGCCCAATGGAAGCCCAGAGAATCGCGGTCGACGCCGTCGTCGCGTTGACCGATTGCGACCGCGACGCCGTCATCGCGTTTATCCGCCGCCTGTATCTCGCCGGCGTCACCGACCCCAAGCGCCTGACCTTCAAGGGTCTCCAGGCCCTGTCACGGGCGTGACCAGGGCCCCGTACAATCTATTACTGGACGGTCGGATCGCTGATCCGGATTGACGTGACACGGTCCGCCTGCACTTCGAATGAGAAGGGCCATGGGTGATAGGTCCAGAGCTCGGTCTTCTCCAGCCCGCTCGGCCCGACATGGAAGGGGCCGCCGAACTGCGCCATCAGCTTCTCGGTGCTGTCGCCGAGATTGATGTGGTTGCAACGCAGAACATCGACGGAGAGAGCGTCGGCCTGCTCAACAAGCTATTCGGCAAGCTCTACGAGATCAATCTTGCGAGCCGCAAGGTCAAGGAATGGAATTGCAACGTCTACTACACGCTGAAATATTCGCTGACGGCGCTGATCCTCGGCCTCATCGTGCTGTCGGCGCTGCGATGACCGCGTCTAATGATGGTGCTTGTGTGCTTCGGAGCTATCGGGGCGTTGGTAACCTCGCAGCTCCGCGTATCGCTGCATCTGGCTCTGGTCGAGCAAGGCGGTTGTCGACAGATGATATTTGAGGTGGCTTTCGCGGAGCAATGCCTGGGTTTCCGAAATGGCAACGAGGGTCGCCTTGAGTGACTCCGATGTCACGACGCGGGCAGAGAAGAGCCGGTCCAACTCCGTTTCCTGCTCGACCAGCTTGTTACCCAGCGGGACCGCCTCTTGCTTCATGGCCTCGAACAGGCGCTGAACCCGGATGCGCTGATCCGCGGTCAAGTCAAGCCGGTCACCGAACTCAAGAACATGGCTCGGACCGGGATATCCATTGAGTTCGGCGGCAAGCGCCAGGCCCATGCCACGTCCGGCTCGAAGATCGTCGATCTGCTGGTGCGACAGCGCCTTGATGGGGCGCTGCTCAAGGCCGGCATAGGGCTGACCGGACTGCGCGCTGGCTGCATTGCACGAAACGACAAGTGCGGCCGCAAGCAGGAGAAGGCGTCTCATGAGTCTGGCTCCATGAAATCGGCCCGGCTCGTCGATCGATCTCCACCGGTGCTCTCCACATATCTTGCTGGACGGTTCGCCTCATGGCAACAAAGATTGCCGCGATTGAGTTGCCGAACATGGAGCAGGCGATGGCCTCCTTGCCGACCGCGAATACCGAGATCACGCAGTTCTTTCGCCACTGGCTGGAGACCTTCGCGGGCTATGTCCGCGAGGTCGACTATGCTTCGGCGCGGCCGCTCTTCCATCCGGATGTGCTGGCCTTCGGAACACACAACGACGTCATTCCCGGCCTCGACCAATGGGTCACCACGCAATGGGACAACGTCTGGCCCAAGACAGCCGACTTCCGTTTCGTCATCGACCAGGCCTCGATCCTGGCATCGTCCGATGGCACAATGGCGACCGTGATCGTGCCGTGGACGAGCACGGGCTATCATCCCGACGGCACCGCGTTTCCGCGCCCCGGCCGGGCCACGATGGTGTTTTCAAGACATGGCGATGGTTGGCTGTGCGTGCATTCCCACATGTCGCTCAATCGCGGTGTGCCGCAGACAAGCCACGCCGATCGGCCGGTGAAGGCCTGGTAGACCGGCATCGTCCGCCATCGAAATGAAAAAGGCCCCGGACATACCCGAGGCCTTCTTAGGTAGAGCAGTCGTGAGCCTTACTCGGGTTGGCCGATCGAGACCTTCAGCGTGCCAACGCCGTCGACGCCGCATTCGAGCTTGTCGCCGGGCTGGAGCTGCGACACGCCGGCTGGCGTGCCGGTCATGATGATGTCGCCGGCGGCGAGCTTCACCTGCTGCGAGAGCTGCCAGATGATCTCGGGCACGTTCCAGATCAGCTCGGTGAGGTCGCCCTTCTGCGCTTCCTTGCCGTTGACCGTGAGCCAGATCTTGCCCTTGGCGGGGTGGCCGATCTTCGATGCCGGCTGCACCGCGGAGCAGGGCGCCGAATGGTCGAACGACTTGCCGACCTCCCACGGACGCTCCTTCTTGCGCGAAGCGATCTGGAGGTCGCGGCGGGTCAAATCGATGCCGACGGCATAGCCGTAGACATGGTCGAGCGCCTTCTCGGCGGGAATGTTGAGGCCGCCGCTCTTCATTGCGACGATCAGTTCGACCTCGTGATGGAGATCCTTGGTCAGCGGCGGATAGGGAATGGTGGCGCCGTCGGGCACCAGCATGTCGGCGTGCTTGGCGAAGAAGAACGGCGGGGCGCGCTCGTCATTGCCCATCTCGCGGATGTGCTCGAGATAGTTGCGGCCGACGCACCAGATGCGGCGCACGGGATAACGGCCGCTTTCCCCGACGACGGGAAGCGAAGCCTGGGGCGGAAGCGGGATGACGTAGGAGGCGGCGTTCATGGTGCGATCTCGCTGCTCTTGAGGTGAAAGGAACTCTATGCGGTTGCGCTGATCGGCGCCAGAGCGCCGGCGTCGTGATGTTGCAGGCGGAAGAACGAGGCGTAGCGGCCGCCGCGGCGGAGCAGCTCGTCATGCCGGCCCTGCTCGACGATCTCGCCGCCCTCGACCACCAGGATCGCATCGGCGTGCATGATGGTGTGCAGGCGATGCGCGATCACGATGGTGGTGCGGTTCTGGCAGAGATGCTCGATCGCTTCCTGCACCTGGCGCTCGGACTCCGAATCGAGCGCGGCGGTGGCTTCGTCGAGCAGGATGATCGGCGCGTTCTTGATCAGCGCGCGCGCGACCGCGATGCGCTGGCGCTGGCCGCCGGACAGCTGCGTGCCGTGCTCGCCGACGGGCGTGTCGTAGCCGAGCGGGAAGCCCATGATGAAATCATGCGCGCAGGCTGCTTTCGCAGCATCGATGATTTGGTCTTCGGTCGCGCCCGCGCGGCCGAAGGCAATGTTGCTGCGGATGGTGTCGCGGAACAGATAGACGTCCTGGCCGACATAGGCGGTCTGAGCCCGCAGCGATTTTCGCGAGACGGCGCCGATCGACTGGCCGTCGATCACGATGTCGCCTTGCGTCACCTCGTAGAAGCGCAGCAGCAACCCCAGCACGGTCGATTTGCCGCCGCCGGAGGGGCCGACCAGCGCGGTGACCTTGCCGGGCTCGGCAACAAAGCTCATGCGGTTGAGGACGGTCTCACCGTTGCGATAGGAGAAGCTGACGTCGCGCAGCTCGATGCGTGCGTTCGACAGTTTCAGCGCCGGCTTGTCGTCGTCGGAATGCTCGCTCGCGGGGCTGTCGACGACTTCGAGCAGCATGCGGGCGCCGACCAACTGGCTGTTGAGGTCGATGTTGAGCCGCGCCAGCCGCTTGGCCGGCTCGGTCGCCATCAGGAAGGCGGTCATGAAGGAAAAGAACGCGCCGGGCGTGGCGTTGAGCGCGACCACGCTATAGCCGCCGTAAAGCAAACAGCCGGCGACTGCGAAGCCGCCGAGCATCTCCATCAGCGGATTGGAGCGATTGGCGACGCGGGCCATCTTGTTGGCGTTGCGCTCGACGATCGCGATATTCTCGTCGATGCGGTTCTGCATGGTGTCTTCGAGCGTGAACGCTTTCACCGTGCGGATGCCCTGCAGCGATTCCTGCATCGTCTCCAGGATATCGGCGGTGCCGGTGAACTGGTTGTAGGCGAGGCCCTTGATGCGCTTGACCAGCTTGCGCAGCACCAGCATCGCCGGCGGCACCGCGACGAGGCCGATGAACGACATCACCGGATCCTGCCACACCATCACGCCGATCATGGCGAGCAGCATCATGAGGTCGCGCCCGACGGCATTGACCAGCATGTTGAGGACGTCGGTGATGGACTTAGCGCCGGCCGTCAGCCGCGCCAGGAATTCCGACGAATGCCGCTCGGAGAAGAATCCGACGCTCTCGCGCATCAGCTTGGCGAACAACTGGCGCTGGTTGGTGGCGAGGATCGCGTTGGAGATCTTGGTCAGGATCACCATGTGGCCGTAGGTCGCCACGCCCTTGATGAAGAGCAGGATCACCGTGATGCCCGAGAACATCGCGATGCCCGGGATGTTCTTGTCGACATAGGCCTGGTTGATGACCTGGCCGAGCACGTAGGTCGCGCCCGCGGTCGATCCGGCGGCAAGCGCCATGAGCGCGAAGGCGACGAGGTAGCGCCGCCAGTAGAGGATCCCCTGTTCCGTGACCAGGCGGCGAATCAGCACCGCTGCCGCATAGGGATCGTCGGTGATTTTCTTTGGAAACTGAGCCATCCGCAGTCCATTGACGGCACAGGAAAACGCCTGCCCTCGCGTCAGGGATCGAACGGCCTCTGTGCCCGCTAAGCCAGCGCTTTTCAAGCCCAATTAAGGGCTTGCGCTGGAATGGAATCTAGGCCGAGGCGGCGTGGCGGAGCTCGCCGTGACGCTCGCGGAACAGCTTGTCCTCCCAGGCCAGCGCATGGGCTGCGATGGTCTCGAGGTCGTCGTATTGCGGCTTCCAGTCGAGCAGTCCGCGGATGCGGCTGGTGTCGGCGACCATGGTCATGATGTCGCCGGGCCGGCGCGGGGCGTATTGCACGGCGAAGCTGCGGCCCGAAACACGGCGCACCGCGTCGATGGTCTCCAGCACCGAGTAGCCGCGGCCATAGCCGCAATTGAGCGTCGTCGAGGCGCCGCCGTTGCGCAGATAGGCGAGCGCCGAGCGATGCGCCTGCGACAGGTCCGTGACATGGATGAAGTCGCGGATGCAGCTGCCGTCCTGGGTCGGATAGTCGGTGCCGAACACGTCGATCTTGGCGCGCTGGCCGGTCGCGGCTTCCACCGCGATCTTGAGCAGGTGCGTGGCGCCGACGGTGGCAAGGCCGATGCGGGCCTGCGGATCGGCACCCGCAACGTTGAAATAGCGCAGGGTCACGTATTGCATGCCGTAGGCGGCAGCGACGTCGTGCAGCATGATCTCGGTCATCAGCTTCGACGAACCGTAGGGCGACAGCGGTCGTGTCGGCGCATGCTCGGGCACCGGCACCTGGTCCGGATCGCCGTAGACCGCCGCGGTCGAGGAGAAGATGAAGCGGTCGATGCCGCGCTTGACCGCGACGTTGAGCAGGTTGCGCGCGGTCGTGAAATTGTTGCGGTAATAGCCGAGCGGATCGCGCATCGAATCCGGCACGACCACCGACCCCGCGAAATGGATGATGCTCTCGATGTTGTGCTGGGCGATCACGCCTTCGAGCAGGTTCTCGTCGCCGGCATCGCCAATGAACAGCGGCACGCCTTCGGGCAGATAGGCGGAGAAACCGGTGGAGAGATCGTCGATCACGACGACGTCCTCGCCGGCTTCCGCCAGCGCCAGAACCGTGTGGCTTCCGATATAGCCGGCACCGCCGGTGACAAGCACAGTCATGATCTCACCCGTCTTCGATCAACGCTCCAAGCTAACGTTTACGTGGTGAAGAGTGGGTATCGGCGCGGCTGAACTGGTCACTATGCTTAATGTTGCGTATAGGGACTTTCGAAACGGAGCGTGGCGTGGCGAATTCCCCAAGCGATCTCGAAGTGATCGTGCCAAATCTGCACAGGCGCTATTCCGG
This sequence comes from Bradyrhizobium sp. Kon58, assembly GCF_055807455.1. Taxonomy (NCBI): domain Bacteria; kingdom Pseudomonadati; phylum Pseudomonadota; class Alphaproteobacteria; order Hyphomicrobiales; family Nitrobacteraceae; genus Bradyrhizobium; species Bradyrhizobium sp. Kon58. The sequence goes on along the minus strand of NZ_JBVVOT010000021.1, from coordinate 14,056 downwards.
GGTCACCGCGACCAACCGGATGGTGGCGCCGCGGCTGGCAAAGCTCTATCGCGCCGCGTGGTTCGGCTCCGACGCGCCGGAGGGCATCGCGCGCCTGGGCGGTGCCGATCTGCTGAAATTGTGGCGCCGCAAGGCGCCGGTGATCTGGCACGCGCGCCGCAACAACGAGATGATCGCGGGCGTGCTGTTGCGCGCGCTCGGCTGGCCGCTGAAACTGGTCTTCACCTCCGCGGCACAGCGGCACCATAGCTGGATCACGCGCTGGCTGATCCGGCGCATGGACGCGATCATCGCGACATCAGATCTTTCGGCTTCGTTCCTGAAGGTGAAGGCGACGGTGATTCCGCACGGCGTCGACACCGCCGTCTATGCGCCGCCGCTCGACCGCGCTGCGGCCTTCGCGGAAGCCGCGCTCCCGGGCCGCTACGCGATCGGCTGCTTCGGCCGCGTGCGCGCGCAGAAGGGCACCGATGTGTTCGTCGATGCGATGTGCCGCTTGCTGCCGCGCTATCCGGATTTCGCCGCTGTTATCGTCGGCCAGGTCACACCCGAGCAAACCGCTTTTGCAAACGACCTGAAGAAGCGGATCGAGGCCGCCGGCCTGCAATCGCGCATCGTCATCACTGGCGAACTGCCGATCGAAGACGTGCAGCGCTGGTATCAGCGGCTGACCATCTACGCCTTCACCTCACGCAACGAAGGTTTTGGCCTGACCTTGATCGAGGCGATGGCGGCCGGCAGCGCGCTGGTCGCCGCGCGCGCCGGCGCGGCCGAGCTCGTGGTGGAGGATGGCGTGACCGGCGTGCTGGTCCCGACCGGTGACGCGGATGCGCTGGCCGCAGCGGTCGAACCGCTGATGCGTGACGTGGCCGCCGCGATCGCTATGGGCGAGCGCGGGCGGGCAAGGGTGCTCGAACGGTTCAGCCTCGATGCGGAAGCGGCGCGGATCGGCGAGGTCTATCGGCCGCTGCTTTGAGCCACTGCCGTCTCATCCCCAAAAACAAAACCGCGAAAACACCCCATGCACAGTAGCCGGTGCCAACGAAATCAATGGCTTGGCCGGCATCCCCGAAGCTGCGGAATTTACGAAGTCGATTTGACTCGTCGGGCAAAACACCGGCATGATGTCATCATCGGCGCAGCCTCGACGGCTTCACGTCGAAGCCCTTGTCCCCGCCTCACCCAGCACCCGTTGCGCAATCGCCACCACCTCGCTCGCCGCGATATCTCGCATGCAGCGGTGGTCGTTCATCTTGCAGATCGTGCTCTGGCAGGGTTGGCAGGAGAGCACGCTCTTGTCCTGCACCACGGTCGCGGCGAGGCCGTTGAGGGGGGCCCAGAGATAGGGGCTGGTCGGGCCGAAGATGCCCATGGTCGGCGTGCCCAGGGCGGCTGCGATGTGCATCAGGCCGGAATCGTTGGAGATCGCGACGCCGGCCGCAGCCATGGCCAGCACGCCGTTGCGCAGATCATTGCCGGTGAGGTCCCGGACCCCCGGGCCGCCGGCCGCGACGATCTCCTGGGCCAGGCCCTTTTCCCCGGGGCCGCCGACCACCCAGACCTCGAGGCCGCGCTCGGCGAGCAAGCGGGCGGCCTCGGGATAGTAGGTCCAGCGTTTTGACACCCCGACCGAGCCGGGGGCGAGCGCTACGGCAGCGCCTGCGCTGAGGCCATTGGCCTGCCGCCAGCGGACGATGTCCTCGGCCGGGACCCGCAATTGCGGCACCGGCCATTCCGGCGGCAGCGGGGCGCCATTGGGCTGGGCGAGGGCGGCGTTCTTGTCGATGAAGCGGGGCAGCTTCTTCTCGCCCCAGCGCCAGCGGTTGAGCAGGCCGAACCGGAATTCGCCGACGAAGCCGACCCTTTCCGGAATCCCGGCCAAAGCGGGCGCGATGGCGGCCTTCCAGGTCCGGGGCAGCACCAGGGCGGTGCCGTAGTTCCGCTCGCGCAGGAGCTTCGCCAGGCCGAGCTGGCGGCCCACGGCGAGCCGGCCGCGCGGCATGTCCCAGACAATCCCATCGCGCACGCCGGGCATGTAATCGACCAGGGGGGCGCACAGCGACGTCGTGAGCAGATCGACCGGCCGGTTCGGCCAGCGCTCGTTCAGGACCCGGACGACGGTGTGATTCCGGACGAAATCGCCGATCCACATGTAGGGGACGATCAGGATCGGGCGCGTGTCGCCCCGATCTCCCTCGCCGCTAAGTTGCGAATCTTGGTTCATTCGTTAATAAAGCCGGGGTGCGCTGATGTGGCGGTTCGGTTAGCCGCTCCGGGCCGGCAGGTAAAGCCGGCTGAGCGGCCATCCCAAAACCGCTTACACTTTGGAGGATCATGCGCTAGGGCAAGATCGGGTCGCAAAACATCGGGCAGGCTAGGTGAAATGTTGCTGGTGACCGGCGGGGCCGGTTTTATCGGATCGAATGTCGTCGCCGCGCTGAACGAGGCCGGCCGCAGCGATGTCGTCGTCTGCGATTTCCTTGGCACCGAGGGCAAATGGCGCAACCTCGCCAAGCGGCAGCTTGTGGATATCGTGCCGCCGGCCGAGCTGCCGGACTGGCTGAAGGGCCGCAAGCTCGATGCCGTGATCCATCTCGGGGCGATTTCCGCGACCACGGCGACCGACGGCGACCTGGTGTTCGAGACCAATTTCCGCCTCTCGATGCGTCTCCTGGACTGGTGCACCGCGAATGCGGTGCCGTTGATCTACGCCTCCTCGGCGGCGACCTATGGCGACGGCGAGGCAGGATTTGACGACGATGCTTCGATCGCTGCGTTGAAGAAACTGCGGCCGATGAATCTCTACGGCTGGAGCAAGCACCTGTTCGATCTCGCCGTCGCCGAGCGCGCAGCGAAGGGCGAGAAGCTGCCGCCGCAATGGGCCGGGCTGAAATTCTTCAACGTGTTCGGCCCCAACGAATACCACAAGGGCTCGATGATGAGCGTGCTGGCGCGGCGCTTCGACGACGTCAAAGCGGGCCGCGTCGTGCAATTGTTCAAGTCGCATCGCGAGGACATCGCGGACGGCGACCAGCGCCGCGATTTCATCTATGTCGACGACGTCGTGCGCGTGATCATGTGGCTGCTGGCAATGCCCTCGGTGTCCGGCATCTTCAATGTCGGCACCGGCAAGGCGCGCAGCTTCAGGGATCTGATGCTGGCGGCTTATGCTGCGCTCGGCGCCAAGCCCAATATCGAATACATCAACATGCCCGAGCAGATCCGCGGCAGCTACCAGTACTTCACCCAGAGCGAGGTCGATCGCCTCCACCGCGCCGGCTATAATGGCGGCTTCACGACGCTCGAGGACGCGGTGAAGGCTTATGTCGGGGATTATCTCGACCGGCCCGACCGCTTCCGCTGAGGCCCATCACTATGCCGACGCCCATTCTCGATTTCGATGCCCTCGCGCAAGCCATCTCGGGCCGCACGGTCCTGTGCATCGGCGATATCATGCTGGACGAGTTCGTCTATGGCGAGGTGTCGCGGATCTCGCCGGAAGCGCCGGCGCCGGTCATCGCGGCACAGCGCAGCGAGATCCATGTCGGCGGCGCCGGCAATGTCGCGCGCAACGTCGCCGCGCTCGGTGCGCGCTGCATCTTCGTCGGCCTCGTCGGCGCGGACGAGGCCGGCAGGCAGCTCGCCTCGACGCTTGCGGAGCAGGGCGCAATCGAAAGCGTTCTGGTGTGCGATCCCTCGCGTCCGACCACGCGAAAGGTCCGTTTCGTCTCCGAGCATTTTTCCACGCATATGCTGCGTGCGGATTGGGAGCAGGCACAGCCTGCATCCGATACGATCGAGACCAAGCTGATCGAAGCGATCCTGCCGCAGATCGCGCGCGCCGACGTCGTGCTGCTGTCCGACTACGCCAAGGGGGTGCTGACCGCCCGCGTCATCCGCCACACCATCGACGCCGCGCGAAAACTCGGCAAGCCCGTGATCGTCGATCCCAAAAGCCTGAACTGGGCGATCTATCGCGGCGCCACGCTGCTCACGCCCAATCGCAAGGAATTTTCGGAAGCGACCCGAAGCCGCGCCGACACGCCGCAGAGCATCGTCGACGCCAGCGAGGACGTGATGCGGCTCGCCGATTGCGAAGCGATCCTGGTCACCCAAGGCGAGCACGGCATGACGCTGGTGCCGCGCAACGGCGAGGCCGTTCACGTTCCGGCGTTTCCGGTCAAGGTGCGCGACGTCTCCGGCGCCGGCGACACCGTTGCCGCGGCGCTCGCGGTGTCGCTTGCCACCGGCGCGGACTGGGACACGGCGCTGCGCATGGCCAGTGCCGCGGCCGCCGTCGCCGTCGGCAAGCAGGGCACCGCAAGCGTGAGTGTGGCCGAGCTGAAGCGAAAGATATTGCCGCATGCCTATCTCGCGGCCGAGGAGAAGATCGTGCTCGAGCCCGGTGCGCTCGACGCGCAGCTCGCGGAATGGAAGAAGCAAGGCCAACGCGTCGGCTTCACCAATGGCTGCTTCGACATCCTGCATCCCGGCCACGTCAAGGTGCTGACAGCGGCGCGCTCCGCCTGCGACCGTCTGATTGTGGGCCTCAACAGCGACGCCTCGGTGCGGCGGCTGAAGGGCGCCGACCGCCCCGTTCAGGACGAGCGAGCGCGTGCGGAAGTGCTGGCGGCGCTCGAAGCCGTCGATCTCGTGGTTATTTTCGACGAGGATACGCCGATCGACCTGATCACCCGCATCAAGCCGAGCGCGCTGATCAAAGGGGGCGATTACACCCGCGAGCAGGTGGTCGGCCACGAGGTCGTTGAGGCCGCCGGCGGGACGGTGGTGCTGGTCGACATTCTCCAGGGCTTCAGCACGACCGCGCTGGTTCATCGCGCGCGGGGAGAGGGCAAGTGACGACACTCGCCGGGGAGACGACCGGCCAGGTGCTGTGGCGGCGTCTGCGCAGTCCGGCGGCCTGGTCCGAGACGGTCGACCTGTTTGCGATCCTGACCGCGGCCTCGCTGCCATGGTCGACGTCGCTTGCGGCGATATTCAATGTCCTGATGCTGCTCTGCATGGTGCCGTTCCTCGACGTCCGTGAGTTCCTGCAATCGCTCAAGCGTCCGATCTGTGCGGCGCCGATTGCGCTGGTCCTGCTCGCGCTGGTCGGGACGCTGTGGTCGGACGCGGCCTGGGGGGCGCGCTTCTACGCGGTCAATCCGACCGTCAAGCTGCTGGTGCTGCCGGTCCTGCTCTATCATTTTGCGCGCTCGCCGCGCGGACATTGGGTGTTCGTCGCCTTCCTGGTGTCCTGCGCGCTGCTGTCGGTCATGTCCTGGCTGGTCGCCTTCTACCCCGACCTCGCGCTCAAATCCGACCGCGTCGAGCGCGGCATCTTCGTCAAAAACTACATCGACCAGAGCCAGGAGTTTGCGCTCTGCGCGGTCGCGCTCGCCTATCCGATCGTGCAGTTGCTGCGTCAGAAGCGCTACTCGATCGCCGGGCTGCTCACGGCGCTTGCGCTCGCCTTCTTCCTCAACATGGTGTTCGTGGTGGTGTCGCGCACCGCGCTCCTCACCATTCCGATCCTGTTCGGTGTGTTTGCGTTGCTTCATCTGAGATGGCGCAGCATCGCGATCATCTCCGCGGCCCTGCTCGTGGGCGCGGTTCTCGCCTGGCAGGCCTCGCCGCAATTGCGCAAGACCGCCGACAGCTTTGCCAGCGACTATACCCGCTATGTGGAAACAGGCGCGCCGACCTCGGCCGGCTTGCGGCTCGAATTCTGGCGGAAATCACTCGGCTTCTTCGCGGAGGCGCCGATCAAGGGGCACGGTACCGGCTCGACGCGTGGATTGTTCGAGCGGACCGCGACGCCCGGCAATCAGAACCTGGCGTCCGCCGAGGTGATCGGCAACCCGCATAACCAGACGCTGAACGTGGCCGTGCAATGGGGCATCATCGGCGTCGCCGTTCTCTACGGCATCTGGATCCTGCATCTGCTGTTGTTTCGCGGCGACGGGCTCGCAAACTGGGTCGGCCTTCTGGTCGTGGTTCAGAACGTCTTCACCTCGCTGTTCAACTCCCACCTGTTCGACTTCCACGAGGGCTGGATGTACGTCATCGGTGTCGGCGTTGCCGGCGGCATGGTGATCCGGGCCCAGCAGCCAGAAGCGAAGGCGACGGTAGCGGTTCCTGAACGGCCGGCCGGATCGCAAACCTTGACCGGCAAACCTTGACTGGCAAGCCTTGACTGGCGTGTCCGGCCGAGATGGGTTATCAGCGCGATCAGGTTGCATTTAACTGGATTTTCGGTCAGCGGATGACGCGACTTTCGCATCTCACCTTGCGCAATTTCATGATCGCGCTCCACGACCTGCTCGCGACCACGGCGGCGCTGTTCGCCGCCTTCTATCTGCGCTTCGAGGGCGGCGACGGCTTCTTCGACCGCCTGCCGCTGCTGATCCAGATCTTGCCCTATTTTCTCGCCTTCAGCGTGGTCGTGTTCTTCGTCTTCAACCTGACTACGACGAAATGGCGCTTCATCTCGCTGCCCGACGCGCTGAACATCATCCGCGTCGCGACCGTGCTGACGGTTGCACTCCTGGCGCTCGACTACATCTTCGTCGCCCCCAACGTCCGCGGCGCCTTCTTCCTCGGCAAGGTGACCATCGTCCTCTACTGGTTCCTCGAGATCTCCTTCCTCAGCGCGTTGCGCATGGCCTACCGCTATTTCCGCTATACGCGGGTTCGGCGTCACGCCCGCACCGGAGATGCCGCGCCGACGCTGCTGATCGGCCGCGCCGCGGACGCCGAGGTGCTGTTGCGCGGAATCGAGAGCGGGGCGATCAAGCACATCTGGCCGGTCGGTGTGCTCTCGCCGTCGAGTTCCGATCGCGGCCAGTCCATCCGCAACGTCCCTGTCCTGGGCGGCGTCGATGATATCGAGGATGTCGTCGCCGACTTCACCAAGCGCGGCAAGGGGATCGCGCGCGTCGTGATGACGCCGACGGCATTCGAGCCGGAGGCCCATCCCGAATCGATCCTGATGCGGGCGCGCAAGCTCGGCGTGATCGTGAGCCGCATGCCCTCGCTCGAGAGTGGCGATACGCCACGGCTCACGGCCGTCGCCGTCGAGGACCTGCTGCTGCGGCCGAGCGAAAAGATCGACTATGCGCGGCTCGAGGCCCTGATCGAGGGCAAGGCGGTGATCGTCACCGGCGGGGGCGGCTCGATCGGTTCCGAGATCTGCGAGCGTGTCGTCGCGTTCGGCGCCGCGCGCCTTCTGATCGTGGAAAATTCCGAACCGGCGCTCTACGCGATCACGGAAACGCTCGCGGCGCTCGGCACCGCTGCTTCGATCGAAGGGCGGATCGCCGACATCCGCGACCGTGAGCGCATCATGCGCCTGATGGCCGAGTTCAAGCCGGACATCGTGTTCCATGCCGCCGCGCTCAAGCACGTGCCGATCCTCGAGCGCGACTGGAGCGAGGGCGTCAAGACCAACATCTTCGGCTCGATCAACGTTGCCGATGCCGCGCACAGTGCCGGCGCCGAAGCCATGGTGATGATCTCGACCGACAAGGCGATCGAGCCGGTGTCGATGCTCGGCCTGACCAAGCGCTTCGCCGAGATGTATTGCCAGGCGCTCGACCATGATCTTGCGGCGGGTCACGGCGGCGCCAGGCGGTCGATGCGGCTGATCTCGGTCCGGTTCGGCAACGTGCTGGCGTCGAACGGCTCGGTGGTGCCGAAGTTCAAGGCCCAGATCGATGCCGGCGGTCCCGTGACGGTCACGCATCCGGACATGGTCCGCTACTTCATGACCATCCGCGAGGCCTGCGATCTCGTCATCACGGCGGCAACGCATGCGCTCGGAACGCAGCGTTCGGACGTGTCGGTCTACGTGCTCAACATGGGCCAGCCGGTGAAGATCGTCGATCTTGCCGAGCGCATGATCCGTCTCTCGGGCCTGCAACCCGGCTACGACATCGAAATCGTGTTCACGGGCATGCGGCCCGGCGAACGCCTGCACGAAATCCTGTTCGCCTCCGAGGAGCCGACCCGCGAGATCGGCGTCGCCGGCATCATGGCCGCGCAGCCGAACGAGCCGCCGATGCAGACGCTGCGCAAATGGATTGCGGCGCTGGAGCAGGCGATCGCGCGCGACGATCGGGCCACCATCAGGACCATTCTGAAGGACGCGATTCCGGAATTCGGGTCGACCGCGGCCTGATCATGCAGCCTCGAGGCAAGATCGTCGTGGCGAGCCAGCACTACCCGCCTGATCCGAGCACCACGGCGGCGATCATGGCCGAGATCGCCTGCCGCATCGCCGGGGATCACGAGGTCGTGGTGCTGTCGGGCTCATCAGGCGCGTTGCCGGCCTCGCAGACCGGCCCGGGCAAGCCGCGGGTCGTCGCCGTCAAGAACCGCATGGCGGGCAAGGCGGCGCTGGTGCGGCGCGGCGCCTCCGAGCTGCTGTTCGCGGTGCGCACGTTCCTGGCGTTGACACGGGAGCTGAGGCGAGGCGACGTCGTGCTCACCGTCACCGCACCGTTCATGCTGCCTTACGCAGTCGCGGCGGCGGCGAGGCTGAAGGGCGCGCGCTCGGCGCTGATCATGCACGACCTCTTCCCGGACGTGCTGGTGATGGCGGGCCTGCTGAAGCCCGGTTCGATCATCACCATGACGATGCGCGCCGCCAACGGCCTGATGTTCCGCGCGCTCAATGCCGTCATCACCATCGGCCGCGATGCGGAACGGCCGCTGCTGAGCTATTCCGGCATGACGCGGAACAAGATCCGCTTCATCCCGAACTGGGCGACGCTCGTGGCCGCACCCCGGCCGGTGACGGCGGATAATCCGTTCCGCAAAGCGCTCTCGGCGGGTTTCGTTGTCGGCCTGTCGGGCAATCTCGGCTTCACCCATGATCCGGAGATCGTGTTCGAGGCGGCGCGGCTTTTGAGGGCCGAGCCCGACATCCATTTCCTGCTCTCCGGCTGGGGCATCGGCTTCGAGCGGTTGAAGCAGTTGCAGACTGAGGCGAACTTGCCCAATGTCTCCTTTGTGGGGCGGGTCGAGGATGCCGAGCTCGAGGCTTTCCTGGCGGCTGCCAATCTCTGGATCATTCCGTACCGGAAGGACGTTGCGGGGGTGTCGGTGCCGAGCCGGTTCTACAATCTGCTGGCGGTCGGCCGTCCCGTGGTGCTGGTCTCCGAACCGGAGGCCGAGGCCGCGTTGACCGTGGTGGAGAACGGGCTGGGCTGGGTCGTGACGCCCGGCCGCGCCGATCAATTGGCCGAGGCGATCCGCGCGGCGTCTCGCTCCGACGGTGTCGCCATTGCGGAGCGCGCGGTGAAGGCGGCGGCGAAATTCGATCGCGTCACCGCGATGAACGCCTATGCTGCCCTGGTCGACGAATTGTTGCGCAACCCCGAACTGCCGGAGCAACGATGAACGAGCGCAAGCCAGTCGTGCTGGTGACGGGGGCGAGCGGTTTCGTCGGCCGTCATGTCGTGCCCGCACTGGCGCGCGAGGGATGGTCGATCCGCCGCGCGGTCCGCAAACCGGAAGGCATGGACGACGAGGTCGTCATCGAAACGATCGGCCCCGAAACCGACTGGCAGGCCGCGCTTCAAGGCGTCGACGCCGTCGTTCATCTCGCCGCACGAGTGCATCACAAGCACGAAGAGCATGCGGTCCAGCTCTACCGCAACGTCAACATTGCCGGCACGCTGCACCTGGCGCGCAGCGCGGCGACGGCCGGCGTGCGGCAGTTCATTTTCATCAGCACCGTTCTCGTGCACGGTCGCAGCAATGAGGGCCGCGGGCCGTTCAGCGAGGACGATGTCCTGACGCCGCGCGGTCTCTACGGCATGTCCAAGGCCGCGGCCGAAGCGGGCTTGAAGACGCTGGCGCGCGACAGCGCCATGAAGGTCTCGGTGATCAGGCCGCCGCTGGTCTATGGTGCGGGCGCCAAGGGCAATTTCGCGCTGCTGACGCGTGCAGTGAACCTCGGGCTGCCGCTGCCCTTTGCCGCGATCCGCAATCACCGCGCCTTCCTTGCCGTGCAGAACCTGTCGTCGTTCATCCTGCGCCGGCTCTCTCATCCAGATCCCGCGAGCAATTTCGAGATCTTCCTGGTGGCCGACAGGGAGCAGGTCTCGACGCCCGAGTTCATCGAGCGGCTGGCCAAGGCTGCCGGCAAGAGCTCGCGGCTGTTCGGCATGCCGCAGGACCTGCTCGGGACGTTGCTGAGCGTGTTGGGCCGGCAGGATACGCATGACAGCCTGATCGGCTCGCTCGAGCTCAACCTCGCCAAGGCGACCGCGACCGGGTGGCAGCCGTCGGTGTCTCTCGACGAGGGGCTGCGGCTGGCGCTGGTGGCTCAGGACGCCTGAGGGCGGGAGAACCGCCGCAGCACGATGCCGATCGCGATTGCGCCCGCCGACAGCGCGGTCAGCGTGATCGTCATCGAGCCGGCGCGAGCGGTGACGATGGCAAGCCCCGCGAGCACGAGATTGAGCGCGAACACCTCCCCGATCACGCGGGAGACCGTGAAGCCATGGTCGGTGGCACGCTGGTAGAAATGCGAGCGATGCGCCGACCAGAATTGCTCGCGCCTTGCGATGCGCCGGAACAGCGTGATGGTGGAATCCACGAGGTAATAGGCCGGCAGCAGCAGCGCCGCGGCGGGCTGCCCGCGCCAGGCGAGCTCGAGCAGGCACCAGCCGAGCAAAATGCCGATCGGCAGGCTGCCGACATCGCCCAGGAAGACTTTCGCGACCGGCTTGTTGAACGGCGCAAAGCCGAGCATGGCGCCGCACAGCGCCGCGGCGATCAGCGCGGCCGGCCACGACAAATCGCCGAGCAGTCCCAGCAGCAGCAGCGCGGCGGTGACGGGCACCACTTCCGCCACCGTCATCAGGTCGAGCCCGTCCATGAAGTTGACGAGGTTCACGAACCACACGCCCGCCAGCAGGATGAGTCCGCGCTCCAGCGCGAGCGGCAGCGAGGGCGCGATGCGCGCGGTCTCGGGCGTGGTGAACACGACGGCGCCGACAGCTGCGGCCTGCAGCACGAGGCGCACGAGCACTGGCAGCGACTTGATGTCGTCGGCAAATCCGACCACGGCGATCAAGACCGTTGCAGCGATCAGCGCCGGCGGAATCGCGATGTTCGCCCAGGCTGCCCAGGCTGATGCGACCAGCAGCGTCGCTGATATCACGGCGATGCCCGCACCCTGCGGGGTCGGGATGCGATGAGAGGACCGCGCATTGGGCCGCGCCAATGCGTAACGCTGGAGCAGGGGACGGCTGGTCCAGGTGATGACGCCCGACACCAGCGCGGCAATCGCAACGGCAAGCAGCGAGGGTACGGCCCCGAGCGCGTCAACGGCCGCGTTCACTCCGGCACCCCGAGCGGCGCCGATCCCTGCGCGGCTTTCTCCGCGCTGAGGATCCAGACCAGGCCGCCGATCGCGCCGACGATGAAGTACACGGCGCCGAACAGCAGCGAGACGTTGACCCCCTCGTTGGCGGCCAGCCCCGCGAAGCCGAACGCGAGGCTCATGGTGGCTTCACGCACGCCCCAGCCGGCGATCGAGATCGGCATCATCGTGATCAGCATCACCGGCGGCACCAGCATAAAGACGTCGCTGAAGCCGACCGGCGCCGCGATCGACTGCACGACGCACCAGGCGACCACGACGGCCAGCACATGCACGGCGAGCGACAGGATCACGACGGCTGGTCCGCGCGAGCGACTGAAAATCACGCGGTTGGCGATCACGGCACAGGCGTGGATGTGATGCGTGGCCCACCAGGTTCTCAGCCAGTGCCATTTCAGCGCGCCGAAGACCAGGAAGCCGAGACCACCCGCGAGCGCCGCGAGGTCGACGAGCAGCAGCGCCGAGCGCCCGTGTGGATCGGCGATGAGGCTGTAGCTCCAGGGCAGGCTCGCGACGATCATGATCGCGAGCGCGATCAAGCCGATCGCGCGATCGACGAAGATCGAGTAGGTCGCAGCGCGCCAGCCGGCGCCGGCGCGCGCGACGAGCCACAACCGGACCGCATCGCCGCCGATCGCCGAGGGCAGGGTCTGGTTGAAGAACGATCCGATCACGTTGTAGCGCATGGCCCGGCCGAGCTCGAGCGGGGCGCCGCATGCGGCGCTGACCTCGCGCCAGCGCAACACGCCGACGAAGATTTGCAGGAACGCGACGGCGATCGCCAAGCCGATCCAGAACAGGCTGGTCACGGTGAAGCGCGAAAACAGTTCGGACAGATCGACCTTGCGCAGCGCCAGGTAGAGCAGCGCTCCGGAAATCAGGATCTTGGCCGTCGACAGCAGGATTCGGCGCATTTCGCCCGCATGAACAAGGGTTGAAGCAACCCGACGCAAGGCGCCGAATTCGGCCGCTTTGGTATGGTTTTGGCGTCGATCTTGCAATAGCGGTGATCGAGAGCCCTCATGCAGGGCAGCGGAGCTATTGCGACCCCGTCGATGCGGAGGCTAAAGAGGCGCCGCGGGCCAAAGGTCGAGCACGGATCGGGCAAAGCAGACCTTGGGAACAGGATGAGGGATCAGGCGATTTTGGTCAGGGGCGCCGCCGATTTCATCGGCTTGATGCCCGCCGGTGACCCGGCTGCCGCAAATGCGCCGTCTAAGGTCTACAATGTCGGCAACCACCATCCGGAAGAGCTGATGCATGTCGTCGGATTCTGGAGCAGGGCTGGGTCGGACGGCGATCAAAGAATTGCTGCCGAGAGACCTTTTGGAAACGTTCGCGGATGTCGAGGATCTGATGCGCGACACCGGCTTTGCACCGTCAACGCCGATCGCACACGGAGTTCGTAATTTTGTCACCTGGTATCGGAACGACTTCAAGGTTTGAGATGACGATGGACAAACGCATTATCCCCCTGATCATGTGCGGCGGTGCCGGAACGCGGCTGTGGCCGGCTTCGCGCGAGGTGCGCCCTAAGCAGTTCCTGCCGTTGTTCGGCATCCGCTCGACCTTCCAGGACACGCTCTCGCGCGTCTCGGAGGCCTCGCTGTTCGATCGCCCGATCGTCATCACCAATGCGTCCTACCGCTTCATGGTGCTGGAGCAGCTCGCCGAGATCGGCATCGAGGCCGACGTGATCCTCGAGCCGATGCGGCGGGATTCCGGCCCTGCGATCGCCGCCGGCGCGGTGTTCGCGCAGAGCCGCGCGAGTGAGGCGATCGTGCTCGCGCTCGCCGCCGACCACGTGGTGCAGGACAATGCGGCGTTCGTCGCGGCGTGCCGTGAAGGTCTCACCGCCGCGAGCGCCGGGCGCATCGTCACCTTCGGCGTCAAGCCGGAGCGGCCGGCGACCGAATACGGCTATATCAGCCCGGGCGAGGTCATCTCAGGCGAGGTACACGCGGTCGCGCGCTTCGTCGAGAAGCCGGATGCCGTGAAAGCGGCCGACTACGTCAATTCCGGCTATCTCTGGAACAGCGGCAACTTCATGTTCCCCGCCACTGTGTTGCTCGACGAATACCGCAAGGTCGATGCGGCGAGCGTGGAGGCGATTTCCAATGCTGTTAGTAATGCCGGCCGCGATCTCGGCTTCGTGACGCTGGAGCCCGAGGCGTTCGGCGCGGCCAAGGCGATCTCGATCGACTATGCGGTGATGGAGAAGACCGCGCGCGCCGCGGTCGTGCCGGTGTCGTGCGGCTGGTCCGACGTCGGCTCCTGGCACGCCGTGTGGGAATTGTCGGACAAGGACGCGCAAGGCAATGCTTCGCATGGCGCCGCCGTGTTCGAAGATAGCCGCAATTGCAACGTGACCACAGACTCCGCGCTGGTCGCGCTCGAAGGCGTCGACGATCTCATCGTGGTTGCGACCGCGGACGCAGTGCTGGTCTCGCGCCAGAAGGATGCCAACGGGCTCAAGCGGCTGGTCACAAAACTCAAGGCGGTCGCGCCGAAGGTCACCGAGGAGCACCTCAAGGTGCATCGGCCCTGGGGCAGCTACCAGTCGGTCGACAATGGTGAGCGCCACCAGGTCAAGCGCATCGTGGTGAAGCCGGGCGGGCGTCTGTCGCTGCAGAAGCACCATCATCGCGCCGAGCACTGGAT